>JANMAD010000112.1:0-19044 GCA_031359515.1 Acidobacteriota bacterium
CCGATCAAGATCGACGTGCGCGTCGTGGCCGCGACGAACCGCGACCTGCGCGCGATGGTCGCCGACGGCCGTTTTCGCGACGACCTCTATTACCGCATCAACGTCCTCTCGATTGACGTGCCCCCCTTGCGCGAACGGCGCGATGACATCCCCGTGCTGATCGATTATTTTCTGAAGAAGCACACGCGCAACACCTCGCGCCTGATTCGTGGCCTCACGCCCGACGCGCGTAGCGTCATGCTCGACTACGCTTGGCCCGGCAACGTGCGCCAACTCGAATCCGCCATCGAGCGCGCGATCCTGTTGGCGGAAAACGATCTCATCACGGTCGAAGATTTACCGCTCGAAGTCCGGCAAGAGGCGCGGCCCGCGAGCGAAGGCGCGTTCAAACTACCGCCCGAAGGCATCTCGTTCGAGGACTTCGAGCGCGCCCTGATCATGCAAGCGATGGAGCGCACCGATTACAACATCACCAAGTCCGCCAAGCTGCTCGGTCTGACGTTCCGCACGCTGCAATACCGTCTGGAAAAATTCGGCATCAAACGCCCCGACAAGAAACATGCGGCGGAAGATGACGAGGAGACGGAGTAAGCAAGTCAGATACTAACTCGCCGGAGCAAAGTAAGCGCGCAAGGTTAAGCAACTATAGCGTTCTGCTTACAGCACATCATTTGTTCCGGCGGAGGTCAAACATGCGATTTTCCATGGCAACATTCTTAACCGCTCTCTTGCTAACCGGCGCTGGCTGCGCTAATCGTGAAGCCTCAGTGCAGCGGTCACGAGATACGCCGACCAGCACGACTGCCCCGGCGGCGGATGTAAGAGGCGCGCAGGAGCAAGAGGGATTCGATAAACTCTCACTCACGCAGGCCGATCAATCGCAAGCCGCAACAGCCGCTATCGAGCGAAAGATTATTCGTAACGCGGAACTCACGCTCGAAGTGGCCGCGCCCGCTGATGTGCAACGCAAGGCCGCCGCCATCGCCGAAACACACGGCGGCTTCGTCATCACGTCTGAAGCACAGCAGAGCGACAGCGCGGCGCAACCGTCTGAGGTCGTGCAGATCACCATGCGCGTGCCGGCGGCGCAGTTCGACGCGACGGTCGGCGAGATTCGCGCGCTCGGCAGTCGCGTGCGGCAGGAGAAGACGACGGGACAGGACGTGACGGAAGAGTACATCGATCTGGAAGCGCGCCTGCGCACGCAACGCGCGCTCGAAGCGCAGTACCTTGAGATCATGAAGAGCGCGAACAAGGTCTCGGACGCGCTGGAGGTGAATCGCCAACTGGCGGAGGTGCGCGGCGTAATCGAACAGGTCGAAGGTCGTCGCCGCTTCCTCGAAAATCAAGCTGCGCTCTCAACTATCAAGGTGACGTTGCAGACGCCCGCGCCGCTCGTCAGCGCCACCACCGGCGGCTTCTTCGCCGGCATCAAGGCAGCGCTCGGCGACGGCGTGGACATCGCCGCCGCAATCATTCTGGCGCTCATCCGCATCGTCATCGCGTTGATCCCGGTGCTGCTGTTAATCGTGTTGCCCGTCGTGTTGCTCTGGCGTTTCCTGCGTCGCTTCCGCAAGCCGCGCCCACTCGCGCCACCTGTCAACGAAGCCCGGACAGAGGCTCGTTGAGTTTCAATGCCATGATCTTCAAGTTTAGGCTCGATGATTAAACGTATGCGTCGCACACATCTCTACTTATCCGTTTGCTGCCTGCTGTTCATCTGCGCTGCCTGCACGCGCAACGCGCCGCCTGCACCGGCCGGCACGCCCGCGCCAGACGCGGCCACGCCAACTGTCACGCCGCCGCCCGCGCCCATCGTGCGCGCCAGCGCCGACGCGCTAACGATCAAGGCCGGCGCAAGCGGCACGGCGCAAGTACGTTTGCAGATCGCCGCCGGTTATCACATCAACGCGAACCCGGCGACCTTCTCGTATCTGAAAGCGACGGTGCTTGAGGTTGCGCCCGCAAACGGGCTGACGCCCGGTCAGCCCGCTTATCCGCCAGCGGTCAAGAAGAAGTTTCCGTTCGCTCCGCATCCGCTTGCCGTCTACGAGCATGAGGCGTTGCTCCGTCTGCCCTTGCGCGCGAGCGCGAGCGCGCCGAAGGGATCGCAGAGTTTACATGCGCGTGTGCAGGTGCAAGCGTGCGACGAGGAAAAGTGTTTCCCGCCGACGACCGTCGAGACGGACATACCTGTTACGATTGATTGAGCCTGTGGACGAGACCCGGATTGACGATGCGGCGCAAACACCGAACACTTACACACTGTTCGGCGTAAAGCGCATGTGGCTGATCGTATCCGCCGCCTGCTTGCTGGCTGCGGCCGTGTTGGGTTGGCGCGGACAATTCGACGCTACCTTCGTGACGGCCGCGCTCGGCGTGGTCGCATGGTTTCTCGATCAACGCAACTTGCTGCGTGCGCGCAGCAGCGCAGCGGACATTGAAGATGAAGAGGCAAAGGTTACAGAGACGGATGAGCAAGCATAATTTTTCCATGCGCGTTGCGTATGCGCTGGCCGTCGCGTTGATACTGAGCGGCGCAAATTCTTTCAGCGCGCGGGCCGCCGCGTCGGCCGAGGGGGACGTGCGCGACGCGGTCACACAGGCCTTTCAACACTTGCGCGCGGGCGAGTACGATGCGCTCTATGAAGTTTTGCCTTCCGCTTCACAGCGTCGACTCCCGCGCGACCGTTTCGTGCAAGGCTTGAAACGCACGCGCAACTTGTATGAGCTTGATCGGTTGGAAATCGGCGGCGTACACGTCGCGGGCGAACTGGCGATAGTTGATTCGGTGATCTACGCGCACGCGCATGCGCCGTTCGAGGCTGAAGGCAAGATCGTCGCGCGCCAGTATCTCGTGCGCGAGGACGGCCGCTGGCGCGTCACGACGGGCGACCGCGCCTCTATCAATCCCCTGCTGGCCGCCAACCCCAAGTTCGCCAAGCAATACCCGCCCACCGCCCCGCGCATCTACCTCAAACGCGACGGCAAATGGGTGGACGTGAACACGGCACTTAAAGGCATGCGCCGGCCGGCAAAGAAATAGTACGCCACAAATCATCCTCAAGCGCAGACAGCAAAAGAGCGGGCCACGTGGCCCGCTCTTTTGCTTTGCTGCATTGTAATCGGGGCGAGAGGATTCGAACCTCCGACCTCACGGTCCCGAACCGTGCGCGCTACCAGGCTGCGCTACGCCCCGTTAAGTCGAGAGCCATTCTAGGTGGCATCACGCGGACTGTCAAACATCAGACCGCGCCGGCTGCGTTGTCGGCGCGGGCATGTTTGATATGTCGCCAGACCCACCACGCGGCGGCGAGCAGGATGACGATGCCGATCAGGAAGTCGAAGCGATGAAACCAGGACTTGAGCGTTTCGTTCTTGTCCCACTGCGCGCCGAGCAATTGTCCGACATAAGCCAAGCCCAGACACCACGGCAGCGAGCCGAGGAACGTGTAGAGGATGAAGCGCGGCACGTTCATGCGCGCCACGCCCGCCGGAAACGCGATGAACGTGCGCACGACCGGCAGCAAACGGCTCGCAAACACGATCACCTCGCCGTAACTTTTGAACCACCGATCTGCCAGATCGAGATCGTGGCGCGAGACCAGCACATACTTCCCGTACTTTTCAATCAACGGCCGCCCACCGTACATCCCCACCCAATAAGCCACCATTGAGCCAAGCACACAGCCGACCGCGCCTGCCACGGCCACGAGCCACAAGTTAAACCGGCCCGTGTAAACCAGATAACCAGAGAACGGCATGATCACTTCCGACGGCAGCGGAATGCACGCCGACTCAATCGCCATCAACAACACGACACCGCCGTAACCCAATGCCGAGATAACTGCGATGATGAAACCCGAAAGTATTTCGATGATTTTTCCGATCAATGTTCACTCCAAACAAAGAGGTCAGAGGTTAGAGGTCAGAGATCAGTGAAAAGCGTTTTTAACTAACCTCTGACCTCTAACCTCTGACCTCTGTTTTACGCCTGCCAGCCGTAGCGGCCGATGAGTGGGACGAAGGCGCATGCGCCGTGATCTTGCTCTTCGTAGCCCTCGTCTGTGCGGATGATGCGAATCAGGCGCTGCGCCGCGCGCGTCGCGCCGATGGGAATAACCAGCCGCCCGCCGACTTTAAGTTGCGCCAGCAACGGCTGCGGGATTTCGGGGCCGCCCGCCGCCGCGAGTATCGCATCGTAGGGCGCGTGCGCCTCCCAGCCGAGCGTGCCGTCGAAGCACTTGACGGTTGCGTTGTAGATATTCAACCCGCGTATGCGCGCCTGCGCGTCGCGCGCCAACTCGCCGATGCGCTCGATGGCGTAGACCTGCGCCGCGAGCCGCGCCAGCACCGCGGTTTGATAACCGGAGCCGGCCCCGATCTCCAGCACCTTGCTGCGCTCGTCCAACTCCAATAGTTCGCTCATGCGCGCGACGATATAAGGCTGCGAGATCGTCTGATTCGCGGAGATGGGTAGCGCGTGATCGCCATAAGCACGCCCCTGCAACGCTTCGGGCACGAACGCATGGCGCGGCACTTCGCTCATCACGCGCCGCACACGCTCGTCGCGAATGCCGTAATGCTCGCGCAGCCGCTCGACCATGCGCTCGCGCTGCATGCGAAAGGCCGAAGCGGGCCCCGTAGGTAATTGTGAAGCGGAACGCAAAAGGTGGCGACTCCAGTCGGCTGCGTTGTGCGGCTCAGGCTTGCTTGATCGGTTCGTCCTCTGTCGCGCAAACAGACGTGGGCACGTCGGTCGTGTTCCAACCGGCGAGCGCGGCCAATTCCTGATAGTGCGTCATGTCGCTGCGCATTGGCGTAACGGAGACGAAGCCGTGGCGCACAGCATAGAAGTCTGTGTCATCGGCGCACTCGCCGTCGAAATACTCTTCGCCGATCCAGTAATAAGCTTTGCCGCGCGGGTCTATATGCTCGCTGATGATCGGGCGCGCGTTCTTCACGCCCTGCCGCGTGACGCGCACACCTTTGATCGCGCCCGGCGGGAGATTGATGTTGAGCAATGTCCCCTCCGGCAAACCCTCTGTGCCCACCCGCCTCGCCACTTCGGCCGCGAAGCGCGCGGCATGCGTGAAGTCGAACCGCTCGCGCGTGACCAGACTAAAAGCGATGCCCGGCACGCCGAAGATCGTCGCTTCGAGCGCGCCCGCGACTGTGCCCGAATAGGTCGCGTCGTCGCCGAGATTACCGCCGTGATTGATACCGGAGACGCAAATATCCGGGCGCACTTCGACGGGCAGAATCTTGTGCAGCGCGAGCGTCACGCAGTCGGTCGGCGTACCGTCCACCGTCCAATGGCGCTCGTCTATTTGCCGTATGCGCAGAGGGCGCGCGAGCGTCAGACTGTGCGACGCGCCGCTCATCTCCGAGACCGGCGCAACCACATACACGTCGCCGACTTCTCTGAGGGCTGCTTCGACTTTGGTGAGACCGTCGGAATGAATCCCGTCGTCGTTGGTTAAAAGAATTCTTAGCATAGAGAGATCAACCGTTCGTCATTACACCTTAACGCACTGAATTATTCAAGCAAGCGAAAGCCCCGCGCGGATCGTCCGGCGCGGGGCTTGTGATTCGCAGCGACAACTGTCGCCCGGCTTAGGCCGAGACGCCTGTCGCTTTGCTCGTGCGGCTCAGACCTTTGATCTGCACCGGCTTGTTCTGCTCCACTTCGCTCGCGCCGAGTTTCTGCTTCAGCACCATCTCCTGATAGAGCTTGCGCATCATCACAGCCTCTTCGTGCGCTGTCTTCGGCCCCGCCATCTCCGGCTTGTGCGGCCGCTGCAAGTCCGTATCATTCAGATTAAGACTGACGGGCGACTCGTAGTCGAGACTCACGTCTTTGCCCTTGGCGAAGATTTCGTGCCGGCCATGCTCTTGATACCACTTGGCGACGGTCGCGTTCTGGTGCATCTGCTCGATGATGTTGCGCCAGCCGATGCCAGTGTTGTAGGCACAGAAACTGATCTCGCCTTCCTGCGTGCCGTAGGGGATGATGCACATCTCCGTGCGGCGGAAGTCGTAGTTGAACAAATCCTGGAACCACATGCCCGCGATGAAGAGGAAGTTCCAACGGTCGGCGCGGCGCGCTTCGATGTCAGTCTTGGTGCGCTTGCCGTCCACGCGGCCGTAGTTCTTGCCCGTCAGCCCAAACGACTTGTCGAACTTCTTGAACAACTCGTAGAGCGAGAACTGCGACGGCGACTTGTACGGATCGTAGTGCTTCAGGAGCGTCAGCCCCATCATCATGTTCGAGGCCCACTTGCCGCGCCCCGCATCCGTGATGCGCTGCATGTCTTTGACGAGACCCGGTATGTTCAGAAACTCCGGCACGGGCCGCATCTCTTTCGTCTCTTTGTCGATCATCACGGCCGTGCCCACGCCGCAATTCGGGTGGCAGCCGCAGGAGACTTGCCCCCACTCGGCATCGGGGCCGTGCGCGAGGTCGGCGAAGTCGGCGAACGCGCCCATCAACGAGAGCGGGAACCAGTCGCGCGTCGGCTCGGTGATGCCGACTTGATCTTTCACGTCGCGCGCAAGATGCGACAGAGTGTAACGCTGCGCCATGCGCCGGTCGTCCGTGATCTCTTCATCGCGGCCCGTGAATGAGACCGGCTGGAACGAGATGAACGCGACCTTCTTCGGGTTCTCCAACGCGAAGCGGATGACCGCGCCAACCTGATCGTTGTTGATGTTGTTAACCAATGTCGTCACGAGCACGATCTCGACGCCCGCCTCGTGCAAGTTATCAATCGCGCGCAACTTCACGTCGAACAGATTGCCAACCTGCCGGTGCGAGTTCGCATCGTTACCGATGCCGTCGAATTGCAGGTAAGCGTAACGCAGACCCGCTTCTGCCGACTCGCGGCAAAACTCTTTCGACTTGGCGAACTCGATCCCGTTCGTCGCGCACTGGACGGAGTTGTAACCAACCTTGCGCGAGTAGCGAATCGAATCGAGGAAGTAAGGCGAGATCGTCGGCTCGCCGCCGGAGAACTGCACGGACATCTGCCGGCGCGGCTTGATCGAGATCGCTTTATCGAGAATGTCTTTAATGTCCTCGAAGCTCAACTCGTGGACGAAACCGACCTGATTCGCGTCCATGAAGCACGGGTCGCACATCATGTTGCAGCGATTCGTCAGATCAATAGTTAGCACAGACCCGCGCCCGTACTTGATCGTGCTCGAACCGTGATTGTGCAACTTCTCGTCGTTGTGCGCTTGTATGTCGCGACCGGGGAACATCTTCTCGATGTGCGCCAGAAACTTCGAGTCAATCGCCATGATGTCCTCGAAGTGGCCGTGGACAGCGCAATCCTTAATCATCCAGATTTCGCCGTCACGCTCGATGATCGTCGCCTTGATCTCGCCGACCTTCTCATCAATCAACTCGGTCGGGTCGATCACCGGCGCGCTCAGGATGCGTTGCCGCGCTTCGATGACGCACTTCGGACAAAGCGAATCAGTCGTGCGCGGGAAACCGAGCGGCGGCTTCGACTTCTGCCATGACTTAAGCAGCGGCTTGTCCGACCACTTCGGCGTAAACGACTCGCCCGGCCGAAACTGATTGAAAAATTGGGCCGAATTGAACAGGCCACGCGCGGCAAGGGCAACACCCTTCTCGACGTGTTTAATGGGGCGCATCATCTTCTTCTTTTTCCTTTTCTACAGAAACGAAACGAATTTGTCAGCTTCAGACCCTACGAGTGGGCTTGCTCTTCAAACGACCAGAGGAGTGGTCAGTCAGCTTACTTGAGCAATGACCATGCCAACATCAAGCTTAAAAGCTAAATGAGGAAATACTGGGACTTAAATACAGATCACCGCTTCTAACACTAGCTTATCACAGCAGCCACGCGGATCACTTTAACCCACAAGCGACTATATGCACAAGCGCGTGCCTCATTGACCCATCACCCAGCCCTCACTTCCCTCTGCCATGACTTTTTGACTCCATCTGATGCTAATCACTCACCGAACCCGCATATTTATTGCTGATTTGCATAATTTCAGCGCAGAGTGCGCTGTTGGTCGAGATGGCGTTGCCGCCGCGAATCGTCCGCCGCCCCGTCCAGTCTGTAAACGTGCCGCCGGCTTCTTCGACAATGGGCAATAGCGGCGCGCAGTCCCACACGTTCATCACGGGATCAAGCATGCACTCGGCCCGCCCCGTCGCCACGAGCAAGTGGCCATAGCAATCGCCCCATGTGCGCCGCGCGGCGAAGCGACGCTGCAACTCTGCCGCCGCCGCTCCGAATCCATAACGCGCACACGTGCCAAAGTCTGTTGACAATAACAGCGCATCGTCCATCGTCGCCGTGGCCGAGACATGCGCGCGTTCGTCGTTTGCGTAGCAGCCCTGCCCACGCGCGGCTTTGACCAATTCACCTAATGCCGGCATGTTGACGACGCCCACCAGCGGCTCGTCCGCGATCTCCAGACCGAGCAAGACACCGTAGAACGGGACACCGTGGACGAACGAGTACGTGCCGTCAATCGGATCGATGATCCAGCGGCGGTCGGACTTACCCGCCTGCGCGCCTTCTTCCTCACCGATGATGGCGTCGTCGGGAAAGCGTCGCATGATCTCGGCGCGCAAAAACTTTTCCGCCGCGCGATCAGCCGCCGTCACAAATGATCCGTCCGCCTTGCGCTCCGGCGTTAATGCCCGCCGGAAGTAGCGCAGCGTGATCTCGCCCGCATCGCGCGCCAACCCGGCCGCAAACTCCATCAATTCACGCAACTCTGCGCCGTCCGTCATCGGCTGCATTGTTTCTCTGCTCTCGCTCATTCGCCCTCACTCACATTTCACAATTCATTTACCACTGCGGCGTGCCAACTCCGCGCCGATCTGTGCCAGCGTCACGCCACGCTCAACGCACAACACGATGAGGTGATAGAGCAGGTCGGACGTTTCAGCGACGAGCGCCGCCGGCTCTTCATTCTTCGCCGCGATGATCGTCTCGGCCGCTTCCTCACCGATCTTCTTCAGTATCTTGTCTAAGCCTTGCTCGAATAAATATGTCGTATACGAGCCTGCGGGCCGCTCCGCGCGCCGCCGTTCGATGAGCGCGTAGAGTTGTCCGAGTTGCGCACCGAGTTCGGGCCCGTGCTTCCCGCTCGCCTCTCCGCCGTCGTCTGTCTGCTCAACCACGCCTTGCTCCGTCGCAGCAGTCAGCGTGTAGGCTGCCACATCGTCAAACTCTTGATGAAAACATGTGTGCGCCCCTGTGTGGCACGCCGGCCCGCGCGGCGCAACGGCGACGAGCAACGCATCGGCGTCGCAGTCCGCGCGCACGCTGACGACGCGCTGCGTGTGCCCGGAGGTCTCGCCCTTGTGCCACAACGTTGCGCGCGAGCGCGACCAGAACCACGTCTCGCCCTCCGCCAGTGTGCGCGCGACGCTCTCCGCGTTCATGTACGCGAGCGTTAGCACTTCACCCGTCGCTGCATCCTGCACGACAGCCGGCACAAGCCCGCGCTCGTCGAATTTGATCGCCGCAACCTTCATCGCATATTCACCCCACGCGCCCGCAGATAATCTTTCACCGCGCCGATCTGATATTGCCCGAAATGAAACAGCGACGCGGCCAGCACGGCGCTCGCTCCGCCCACAGTCAGCGCGTCGTAAAAATGTGCGAGCGTGCCTGCGCCGCCTGAAGCGATAATAGGGATGCGCACGGCGTCGCTGACGGCGCGCGTCAACGCGAGATCATAACCGTCGCGCGTGCCGTCTCTGTCCATGCTCGTCAACAGAATCTCGCCCGCGCCAAGTTGCTCCGCCCGCGCGGCCCATTCGACCGCGTCCCAACCCACACGCTGTCGCCCACCATGCGTATAGACATCCCAACCCGCGCGCTCGTCGTCAGGCTGCCTACGCCGCGCATCAATTGCCACGACCATGCACTGACTCCCAAACGTCTCCGCGCCCGCGCGGATCAACTCTGGCTGTTGCACCGCCGCAGTATTCAAAGAGACTTTGTCCGCGCCCGCGCGCAACACCGCGCGTATATCTTCCACCGAATTCAATCCGCCGCCCACCGTGAACGGGATGAAGACCTCGTCGGCGACGCGCCGCACAAGTTCGGCGACGATGGCGCGTTTGTCCGCTGACGCAGTGATGTCGAGGAAGGTCAACTCGTCCGCGCCCTCTGCATCGTAACGTCTGGCCTGCGCCACCGGATCGCCCGCGTCCGTCAACGACACGAACTTGATACCCTTCACCACGCGCCCGCGCTCGATGTCGAGACAGGGAATGATTCGCTTTGCCAACATGAGACTCGTAACGGTCAGTCAGTTCTGCTCGTCCGCGAAATCCGCGGACGCAAAATTATGCAGCAGGCGCAAACCCGCCGCCTGACTCTTTTCGGGATGAAACTGTACGCCGCAGACGTGCCCGTGCCCGACGATGGAAGCGTAGTTGATGCCATATTCCGTCTCACCCAACACCGTGGCGCGCTCGGCCACGGCACAGTAGTATGAATGAACGAAATAGAAGAACGCGCCGTCGTCTATGCCCGCGAATAGCGGATGCTCAGGTCGGTGCTGGCTCACATTGTTCCAACCCACCTGCGGCACACGCAAGCTATCCGCGAAGCGGCGCACGCGCCCGCCCAGCAGTTGCAACCCTTTCGTTTCGCCAAACTCTGCCGACGACTCGAACAACATCTGCATGCCGACGCACACCCCCAAGAGCGGCGTGCCCGCCGTCACGCGCTCGCGCACCAACTCATCAAAGCCGCGCGCTTTTAAGCCGTCCATGCACGCGCGGAACGCGCCGACTCCCGGCAGCACCAATCTTTCGGCCGCGCGCAGCACACGCTCGTCGTCACTCACGACGGCCGCGCAGCCCGTCGCCGCGAACGCTTTCTCGACCGAGCGCAGATTGCCCACGCCGTAATCAATGATCGCCACTTGCGGCACTTCGCTTACAGCACTCCCTTCGTACTCAGCACACCGACGACGCGCGGGTCGCGCTCGCAGGCTTGCCGGAGCGCGCGGGCTGTCGCTTTGAACGTGCCTTCAAGGATGTGGTGCGTATTGCGCCCGCGCAAACAATCTATGTGCAGATTGCAGCGTGCGGCTTCGGCGAACGAGCGCCAGAAATGTTCAGCCAACTCCACCGAGAAATTACCAATCGTATGCCGGCGCGTCTCGACCGCATAGACGAGATAGAAGCGGCCCGACAAATCGACGACCACGCGGCACAACGCCTCGTCCATCGGCACGAGCGCCGCGCCATAACGCGCGATGCCCTGCTTATCGCCGAGCGCCTGACTGAACGCCTGCCCCAGACTGATCGCGATGTCCTCGACCGAATGATGATCATCGATTTCCAGATCGCCGCGACACTCTATTTCCAGGTCGAACAAGCCATGCCGCGCGAATAATTCCAACATGTGATCGAGAAACGACACGCCGGTCGTAATGCGCGCCTGCCCCGTGCCATCGAGTACGAGCGCGACGCGCACGTCCGTCTCTTTCGTCTTACGTCGCACGTCGGCCGTGCGCGCTTGTGTTTGTAGTTGAGTAGTCATTTCTGTCATCTCAGACTTAGGATTTTAAATTTGAAATTTGAAATCTCAAATCCTAAATCCCACCTCAAACATTTTCCGTGGGAAGATTTCTTTGAGCGCCGCTACGAGCGCATCGTTCTCGGCGGGCGTGCCGATGCTGAAGCGGAAATAGTCCTTGAGCATCGGATAGCCGCTCACGTCGCGGATCAAGATACCGCGCGCCAGCAGTTCTTTGCAGACCCGACGCGGTTCGAGGACAGAGCGCACGATCATGAAATTCGCCTCTGACGGAACAGGCACAAGCCCTGCGATGTTTTGCAATGCGGCGAAGACACGCTCGCGCTCGGCGATGATGCGCGCGACGAGCGGGCGCAACTCTGTGTCGTACATTTCGACGGCTACTTCGGCCGCTGTCTGCGAAACCGCGTTGAGATTATAAGGCAGCACAGCTTTGCCGATCTCGCGCGCGAGTTCAGGCGCGGCCAGCAGGTAGCCGACGCGCAATGCCGCCAGCGCCATTGCCTTCGAGAACGTGCGAAAGACGATCAAGTTTTTATGCGCCGCCAAGAGCGGCACAACCGTCCGGCCGGCAAACTCGAAGTAGGCTTCGTCGATCACGACCAGCCCGCGCGCCATCTCAAGCAGATGGACGAGGTCATTGTCCGCGAACTGGCCGCCGGTCGGGTTGTTCGGCGAACAGATGATGATGACATCGGGATCGTGCGCGGTAACAGCATTGCTGATGGCCGGTGCGTCATAAGTCAGATCGGGCGCGAGCGGGACGCTGATAATCTCGCCGCCCAGGACGGTGGTCACCTGCCGGTAGAGCGCGAACGTCGGCTCGCAAATGAGCACGCGCTTGCCCGGCTCAATCGTCGTCATTAGCGTCGCCTGAATCAATTCGTTCGAGCCGTTGCCCGCCAGCACGCCGGCCGTAGTCCAACCAGCGAACGTGGCGAGTTTTTCATGCAGCGTAACAGGAATGAAATCCGGATAGCGCGCCCACGCCCGCTCGCGCAGACGCCGTTCGGTCTCTGCTCTGATTGGCGCGGGCAACGCGAACGGGTTCTCGTTCTGGTTCAGCTTAATCGGCGCACGGTCCGGCGCGAGCGTGTAAGCATGCAACGCGCGCACGTACGGTTTGATGTTGGTTAAAGGGTCTCGCATCGTTCGTTCAACTGTTGTCTTTATCGTCCAGCCGGATCAACGCCGAGCGCGCGTGCGCCGCGAGACCTTCGGCGTCGGCGAGCGCGGCGATCATCCGGGCGTTACGCTTGATGTCTGCGCGCGTGTAATGCAGCAGCGTCGTGTGGCGCAGAAAATCATGGACGCTGAGCGCGGAGGAAAAACGCGCGGCCCCACCCGTCGGCAACACGTGATTCGGGCCGGCGAAATAATCGCCGACGGCTTCGGGCGTGTGCGCGCCGAAGAAGATCGCGCCCGCGTGTCGCACACCGGCCGCAAACGCTTCATCGTCCCTCGTCATCAATTCGAGATGTTCCGGCGCAAGCTCGTTCACCAGCGCGCAGGCTTCGTCGAGACAGTCAACGATGAATACCGCGCCATACTCCGCGAGTGAACGGGCGACAATCGCGCGGCGCGGCAACGTCTCCGCTTGCTGCGCGACTTCGCGCGCCACTGCGGCCGCCAGAGCCTCGCTCGTGGTGATTAGCACGGCCGATGCATCCTCGCCATGCTCGGCTTGCGCGAGCAGATCGGCGGCGATGTAATCGGCGCGGGCCGTGTCGTCCGCGACTATGACGACTTCGCTCGGGCCGGCGATGGCATCGATCCCGACCGCGCCGAACACGAGTTTCTTGGCCGCCGCGACGAAGCGATTGCCGGGGCCCGTGATCTTGTCCACACGCAGCACGGTCTCAGTGCCATAAGCCAGCGCGGCGATGGCCTGCGCGCCGCCGACCTGATAAATTTCCGTGACGCCAAGTTCGACGAGCGCGGCAGCGACGGCTGGTGTCTCGGCGAGCGTGCGCGGCGGCGTCGTGACGACGATGCGCGCGACGCCCGCGACCTGCGCGGGCACGACGTTCATCACGACCGATGACGGATAACTTGCCGTCCCGCCCGGCACGTATAACCCCGCCCGCTCAAGCGGCGTGAACCGCTGCCCGATGCGCGAACCGTTGTCAATTTTAATCTCCCACGCCGCGCGCCGCTCTTGCTCGTGAAAGGCGCGCACGTTTTTAATTGCCATGCGCAACGCTGCCAACACCGGCGCGTCCACACGCGCGGCCGATGCACGCAAGGTCGCTTCATCCACGCGCAACTCGCTAGGCGTGAGCATCACGCCATCGAAGCGTGCGGTGTATGCGATGAGCGCGGCATCGCCACGCCGCCGCACGTCCTCGATGAGCGCGCCGACACTACTTATCAACTCTGCATTCGACGCGACGCTACGCGCCTTGATGTGCGCAAGTTTCGCCGCGTGGCGCGCAGGCTCTGTGCTTTTGATGATCTCGATCAAACCCGACGCTCCTTCACGCTTACGCTGCCGCCGCGTCTCCCTCTAACGCGCGGCGTAGCGCTTCGATCAGTTCTACGACCGCCTCCGTCTTCAGTTGATAGCTGGCGCGATTGACGACCAGACGGCCCGTTGATTCGGTGATCGTGTCCAACACGACGAGACCGTTCTCCGCGAGCGTGCGCCCCGTCTCGACGAGATCGACGATGCAATCGGCCAGCCCCAACACGGGCGCAAGTTCGACCGAGCCTGACAGCACGATGATCTCGACGGGCACGCCGCGTGCGCCGAAATGCGCCGCCGCGATGCGCGGATATTTCGTCGCCACGCGCAGCATGCCCGCCGCCCGCTCAGGTCTGTCCGCACGCGCGGCGACCGCGATGCGGCAGCGGTTGATCCGCAGGTCGAGCGGCTGCACCACGTCCGCCTCCGCTTCCAGTAGCACGTCGCGCCCGACCACACCGCAGTCCGCAATGCCATGCTCGACGTAGACCAGCACATCGGCCGGTTTGACGAAGACGAAGCGATAACGCCCGCTCTCGTCCGCGACCGCCAGTCGCCGCGACTGTAACGCCTCGGCGCACACACGCACACCCGCCGCCGCCAGCACACGCAACGCCTCGTCCTGCATCCGTCCCTTCGCGAGCGCAATGGTAAGAGATGAAGAATGAGGAATGAGGGGTGAAGGGTCAATCACATCATCTCTCGTCTGATCGCTTTCTTTTAATTGACCAACCACATCTTCACCCTTCGTCGCCCAATCTAATGCTTTCGCCGTTGGCGCGCCTTTGCCGGGCGACGCGGAAGCGCGCGACCGTGTCATCGTCAGCAATGATCGTGGGCGACGCTCCCTCGTTAAGCGCCAGTGTTGCATTGTTGCGGGTCAGCACGTCTGTCAGCGTGTCGAGATCGAGAACGAAGCCGATGGCGGCGTCGCGCCCACCGAAGTTGGCGGTCAACTCGTCGTAACGCCCGCCGCTGCCGACGCGCGTGCCCGCGCCCGCGACGTAAATTTTATAGACCAGCCCCGTGTAGTAATCGAGACCCGCCACATCGCCCAGATCGATCTCGAAAGCATCCGCCACGTTGAGCGTTTCGAGCATTCGCCATAGCTCATCGAGCGTAGTGAGCGCGGCGGCCGAGCGCGTGTTCGTTAAGAGCGCACGCGCGGTGGCGAGGATGTCGCGTTGCCCTGTTAAGCGCGCCAACTGTTCGACCGCTGTGTGCCCGTTCGCGGTGTGCGCGGCGAGGAAGCACGCGAGCGCGTCCGTGTCGCGCGTGTCAATGATACCGCGCATCTCTGTGCGCGTGTGTGCGTCGAGTTGGAGTTGCGCCGCCACGCCGTTGAAGATTTCGACGTGATTGAGCGTGATGCGAAAGCGGCCGGCGAGACCTAGTTGCTCAAGCACTTCGACGGCGATCAAGAGCGTCTCCAGATCGGCCGCCGCGCCGCTTGCACCTATCAACTCGCAGCCAAGTTGTGCCCACTCGCGTCGCCATTCGGCGTGCGAGCGCGGGCGTTGGCGAAAGACGTTGGCGGCGTAGCAGAGACGCAGAGGGCGCGCACGATGCGCAAACAGCGTCGCAGAGGCGCGGGCGACCGAGGAGGTCACGTCAGGCCGGAGCGCGAGCAGGCGGCCGTCCATGTCCGTGAAGCGGAAGGCGCGTTGCGCCTCATCGTGCCCCATGCCGCGGTCGAAGAGCGCGTAGTAGTCGAGCGCGGGCGTGGCGATCTCTTCATACGACCAACCGGCGAAGACCGCCATCGCCGTGTCCTCGACTTTGCGGCGCAAACGCGCCTCCGCGCCACAGTAATAGCGCACGCCGTCGGGCATCTTCGATAAAGGTTCAGGCATAAAAACCATCAACAGTCAGTTGTCCGTAGTCAGTCGCTCTTTGTGCCGTTAGCTATTAGCTCATCTCAAGCGCTCAACTCGCGTTAGAAGAACAACTGACCACTGACTACGGACGACTTTACTAAAAAAATTCCCGCTGCCGGACGGCTTACGTCGCGCGGCAGCGGGTGATTGATCGTTGCGGGCTTGTTAGTGCTGTCTGCCCGTCATGCGTCAAGCGCCAACGCGCTGCCGTCATGGCAATGATGGCCATGATGTTGGAGCGCGTGTTGGTGTTGCTGGGGCATGAATCTTTCGACGCTTGAGCTCGTATCTTAGACGAAGCGATTTTATAACTGACCGGCGCGCCGGGTGTCAAACGGGTCGCCCGTGCGGGCTACGAGCCGGCGGCAGCGGACTTCTGCTCTTTCTTCTCTGCTTCCATGCGCGTGCCGAGCACTTCGAGTTGCTCTTTGCTCAAGACCTCGCGCGCCCCCTTGAACATGTCGTCCTCTTCCTCTTCGACGTGATGCTCGACGCTCTCTTTCAGCACTTTCAACTTGGCCGTCCACTGTTCGCTGTCAACGCCCATGCCCGCCAATTCCTTGAGCAATATCTTGATCACGTGATGCTCTTCCAAGCCTTCGAGCGTGATGTCGCGCGTCTCAGCCTCTTGCTTGAGCACCGGATAAAAGATCGTCTCCTCGATGTGCGTGTGTACGTCAAGTTCCTGTTTCAATTTGGTGAACAATTCTTCGCGCGTCTTCACCGCGCGCTCGGTGGTCGGCTCCAACTGCTCGAAGATGCCGGCGACTTTCTCGTGGTCAGCCTTCAACAATGTGATTGCGTCCATTTTTTCCCCTCCGTTGGCTCTGTACGGTTCTATTCGCACGCTAACAATACGCGCGCAGATGTGTGCAGAGGTAGTAATCAAACGGGATGCCAGACGCAACGCCTCGTTTGAACATAGCTATCACAACAAACTCACGCTTGAAAGAATGTCGTATCGCGTCTACAATCCGCACGCTCAAACCAGCCGGGTTCGACTTCAGTCAGTCGCGTTTCTATCTCAGTTTAGCTTCAAGCCAAGAAAGGACGACTATATGCCCCACCGCAACATTCCGTACCGTGCGCTTTTTCTTTGCGTCTGCGTGCCGCTTTTCTCTCAGTGCGCGGTGGAGACCGGCAAGTCCGGCGCGCCCGTCACGCCCTCCCCATCCATCGAACCGAACGCGGGCGTTGCGCCAGCCGGGTCGGGCGTCAGCCTCGCCGCCGGTTTGACCTACACAGGCATGTGCGACGGCTCGGCCGCCGCCGCGCTCGACGAGCAGACTTTCGTCGTGGCCAGCGACGAAGCCACCTTCAAGCAAGGCACGACGCCGCAGAAGAACCTGCTCGGCATCTATCGGCTTGCGCAAGGCGGCGCGCCCGTGCAGACAGTGGACTTGACCGCAACACTCGCGCCTGAGCCGAACAATCCCGCGCAGCATGACCCGGAGCATGTCGAAGCCGATCTTGAAAGCGCGGCCCGCATCGGCAATAGAATCTACTGGCTCACCTCGCATGGTCATAACAGTTCAGGCAAGCGCCGGGTTGATCGTTATCGCTTCTTCGCCACAGATGTAGTGGGCAGCGGTGCGAATATCACAGTACGGCTGGCAGGCACGAGCGGCGCGTTCCCCGCCTACATGAATCTGCTGAAAGATATGAGCGGCGATGCGCGCCTTGCCCCTTTCAAACTCGGCGATCTCGACGCCGCCCAAGTTGCGCCCGAAGCAGGCGGCATCAACATCGAAGGCCTATCCGCCACGCGCGACAACAAACTACTGATCGCCTTCCGCAGTCCCGTTCCCCAAGGCAAGGCTTTGCTCGTCCCACTGGAGAACGCGGACGAGTTGATCGAAGGCCGAGCGGCGCAAGCCAAGTTTGGCGCACCCGTCCAACTTGATCTGGGCGGGCGCGGCGTCCGCGACATCGCCTACTGGCCGCAACGAAACAGCTACATCATCATCGCCGGCCCCGCCGGCCCCACCGGCGAGTTCCGGCTCTATCAATGGAGCGGCGCACAGACCCAAGCGCCCGTCGTCATCAAGGACAAGGCCGGCAACGAACTGAGCCTCGCGGGTCTCGCGCCTGAAGCCTTAGTCATCTACCCGACCACAAACCGGCTACTCTTGCTGAGCGACGATGGCGACGTGCAGTTAAAATCCGCCAGCAACAACGAGCTGAAAGCGAACAAAGAACTACCCGACGCCGAGCGACGCTTCCGCACCGCTTGGCTCATGTTCCCTTAACCCGTCTGCCGCGCACGCACGTCACTTGCACAAAGCTGTTGCTAACGACTGACATTCATCACACATAGTCTTGGCGGCATAATAATGCGTTGGGCGGCTTAGTTGAAGATAAAATAATGGTACAGAAAAGCAGTTCAGTATCTCTTTGGCGCGGCGCACTCGGCGGTCTGGATGGTTAAGGGCGCGGCGCGAAGTAGCCGATGCGGGCGGCGATGCGGAGGGTGGGGTCGAGGGTTTTGATCTGTACCGGGCGGAAGCGGCCGTCGCGCGTCTTGTCGAGCGGCGTGTAATAGAGCGCGTACTGGTGGCGCAATTCTTCGGCCACCTCTGCATAGACTTGATCAAGGCCGGCGAAGCTGGGCGGCCGGTAGAGTCGCCCGCCGGTCGCTTCCGTCAGTTGCGCGAGTCTGCGTTCGCTCGCTGCCAACACGCGCAGGCCTAGACGCAGTTCGTCTATGTGGAGCGCATTGAACTTGCGCGCTCCGTCGGGCGCGGCGAGCAGCGTGTCGAGTTCCGTCTGCTTGCGCGCACGCTCGATCTCGGTGTTGCTGATGCAATAGACGGTCGCGCCCGCTGTGATGAGCGCACGCAGAGATTGTTCGAGGGTGACTGAGCCGGGACTGCTGTGGTCTATGCCGTCGGAGAGGACGACGACGGCGTGGCGGCGTTGCGGATTCTTGAACTGCTCTTGCGCCGCGAGGTAGAGCGCGTCGTTGAAGCGCGTGAACGTGCCGGCGGTGATGCGACGCAGCGCGCGGCGGAGTTGCACGCGCGAGGTCGTCCAGTCTTGCAACAGCTCCACGTTATCGTCGAACTTCAACAGGCTAACGCGATCTGCAGGCGCGAGCCGCGCGGCAAACTCTTCGGCGGCACGGCGGAAGTCGTCCAGATTCGCGGCGGCC
>JANMAD010000114.1:0-9726 GCA_031359515.1 Acidobacteriota bacterium
GTCGGCACTTCGCCCGCTTCCATTACCTGCTTGAAGCGGTGCAAGTCTTCGGCGATCTGTTGTTCGGGATTCTCGCCAAACAGACTCGCGACCGTCGCCCCGACCACGCCCGCCGGCGGATCATATTTGAGCGCGACGCGCACTTCCGTGCCGCGTCCGTCCGGCAGCGGCACGAAATGAACCGAGCCGGCATTGTCCACGTCCGCGCCTGCAAGCGAACGCCACGCAATCAACTCATTCTCTTTCTCATTATAGACTTCCGCGTCCCATTCGACCGACGTGCCCGCCGGCCCTTTCACGACCCAATGTGAACGCTGCGGATCGCTCGCGCGCACCTCTTCGACGTGGCTCATGAAGCGCGGCAGGTTCTCGAAGTTGCGCCAGAAGCGATATAACTCCGCGGGCGATTTATTGATCGTCACGCTCTTTTCCACCTTGATGCCGTGCCCGCCGCGCACGCTCACGTTCGGGTTCTCGCGCGCACGCTCCGCTGTGTTGAAGCCGGCCGCTTCATACAGACTGCAATGACCGCTGACGCCGCGATAGAGCAGCGCGCCGCCGCAGAGTGCGAGCGTCACGCCGCCCAACGTGCCGCGCGTCAAGCCGTAAACGGCGAGCGCGCCGCCGCCAATCATCGAAGCCCAACGCTCTGTCTCGCCCACGTTCGGCCCGCCGCGCGCCGCGGCCGGTGCTTCGCCCCGGTCAATCATTGCCTGTGTCAGTGTGGTGTCGTTTACCGCCATAATATTTCTCCTTGCGAGTTCCCTGTCCAAAGTTTCGGACACAACGCGCATTACTAGCCCGTCGCTCGTCCGAAAACGACTCGTTGTTTTATGTTCTCATCTGCTTAGACAAACATCGTGCCGCGTCAGGCGGCGACGGCTGCTGCAAGCGCGCGGCGGCGATTGACAGCCGCAT
The DNA here is from genome assembly GCA_031359515.1 of Acidobacteriota bacterium. GTDB lineage: Bacteria > Acidobacteriota > Blastocatellia > Pyrinomonadales > Pyrinomonadaceae > QHXQ01. The sequence continues at coordinate 919 of JANMAD010000114.1, forward strand.
GCAACGTCTCAAGTTGCGCTTGCGCCGCGCTGAAGGCCGCGTGCGTCGGCGCGTGCGGCACACGGCGCAGGCCGTCGGCTGCGGGCAGTAGATCCCACAGCCCCATCTGCGTCCACTCGTGCCGGCTGTGCCATTCGGGCATGCCGAGAATGGGATACAGACAGATGCCGCGCAGAGGCACGCCCGCGCGCAGCAATGCTTCGGCTTCGTTCGTCAACTCCTGCAACCACAGCGAGCGCATATCGCCCACGTGACTCGTCTCCGTGATCAACATGTCCGCGCAGCCATAACGCTCCCAGACCGCGCGCACCAATTTGCGCAGCGGCCAACGGCGTGGATCATTATCTTCAAGCGGCAGACCCGCGCGATGCAGTTCCCACTGGTTCGTCCAATAATAATTAATGCCGATGATGTCCAGATGGCGCGGGCTGCCGCCGAGTTCCGGCAACAGCCGCCCGGCGAGTATGTCCCAGCCTTGCATGACCGCGCCTTCGTTGAACTCGTCCGCCTCGCGCTGCAAGTCGGGTCGTTCAAGCGGCGCGACCACACGACACAACGAATCAACGTTGACGATGCGCGCGTCCGCGCAAGCCGCGCGGATCGCTTCGATGGCTTGAATCGCGCCGCGCATCAGACAGACTTTCAACTCCCACCCGCGTCCGTGCGCGTGCGGCGCGAACAGCCCCGCCTCGCCCGCCGCCCACGCGAAATAAGAAGGCTCGTTGATCGGCGTGATGTAAAGCTGGCCGTCGGTGTGCGCAGCAAGAAAGCGCGTGACGTTGTAGGCGTAATCGGCGAAGCGCGCCGGGAAATCGGCGGAGAAGAGATCAACGTCCGCCGGGTAGCCGAAGTGAAAGAGATCGTAGATCAGCTCGATGTCGTAACGCCGTGCGGCATTGATGAAGGGCAACATTGACGAGAAGTCGTAGCGCCCGCGCACGTCCACAAGGGGCCAGCGCACCGCCTCGCGCGCGGCATGGATGCCCTGCTCGGCGAGCAGACGATAATCCTCGTCCGCGCGCCGGTCGTGCTCGGTGGCTGCGATCTGGTCGAACCATTCGCAGTGTGCGTTATAACCCACGGCCGACTCGAAGCCGGCGAGAAAGAAGCTGCTAAACACTGCTATGACACCGCGCCTTTCGCCCTTGTAGCCGTCTGTTGCGGCAACGAACAAAAGGCATGCTGTGAAGAAAACTTCCCGGCGACTCAGGCGCTCGCTGGCTCGTCGCCGTTCGCGCCGATGATCTTCTTATAGGTCGTCAACGCCTGCGCCACCACTTGATCTTGATTGTAATACTTATAAGTCGCCAACCGGCCGACGAACCACACGCCCTTTGTGCTGTCCGCCAACTCTTTATACTTCGCGTACAACTCCGCGTTCTCCGGGCGCGGCACGGGGTAATAAGGATCACCCTCGGCGCGCGGGAATTCATAGACGATGCTCGTCCGCCGATGCTCCTGCCCGGTCAGATATTTGAACTCCGTGATGCGCGTGTACAGGTAATCGTTCGGATAATTCACGACCGGCGCGCTCTGATAAACGGACGTGTCGTGCGTCTCATGTTTGAACTCAAGCGAGCGATACGGCAGCTTGCCGAAGCGCAAGTCGAAATACTCGTCCACCGGCCCCGTATAGATCATCTCGCGATACGGGATGATGCGCTCCACATCGCGGTAATCGGTGTTGAGCAAGACGTGTATGTTCGGATGATCGAGCATGTTCTCGAACATGCGCGTGTAGCCGTGGAGCGGCATCGCCTGATAAGTGTCCGTGAAGTAGCGATCATCGCGGTTCGTCCTGATCGGCACACGCGCCGTGACCGACGCATCCAACTCCGACGGATCAAGCGCCCACTGCTTGCGCGTGTAGTTGCGAAAGAACTTTTCGTACAGCTCGCGCCCGACGCGACTGACGACGACATCTTCGCTGGTGCGAATCTGTTCGCGCGGCTCGGCCATCTTGGCCAGAAAATCTTCGACCTCGAAGGAGGTGAGATTCAGTCCGTAGTAACGATTGATCGTGTCGAGGTTGATCGGGATCGGCAACAACTGCCCGTCCACGCTCGCCAGCACGCGATGTTGATAAGCGCGCCATTCGGTGAACCGCGACAGGTACTCGAACACGTCGCGCGAGTTGGTATGAAAGATGTGCGGCCCGTACTTATGCACAAGCACGCCCGCATCGTTATAGTGATCGTAAGCATTGCCGGCGATGTGCGGCCGGCGATCAACGATCAGCACTTTTTTATTCGCGTCGCGCGCGAGTCGATCCGCTAGCACGCTGCCGGCATAGCCCGCACCGACGATCAAATAGTCGAACATCCGCACTATCCTCGCACCCTTTAATCAGCGGCCGAAAAAGCATTGACCGTGGCCGGGCGCACCACCGCCGGCCGTTGCAGCGCTGCGCTCGCGCTCTGCGCAAAGACGCGTGCAGGCTGCCGCGCGGCGACCACCTCGCCGATCAACTCTTCCATCTGTCGCCACGTCTTGTCCCACGAGTTGCGCGCCAGAAACGCATCCACTTGCGTGAGCCATGCGGCGCGATCAACTTGCTCGTCTATGCCAAGCTCCACCGCAGCGCGCACGAACTCGTCCGCCGTATCGGCGATGCGCACCAACTTCATCTCGCCATAGGGACGCACGACATCGCGGATCGAAGTCGAGACGACCGGCTTGCCGGCGGCCAGATATTCGGGCGTCTTGGTCGGGCTGATGAAGCGCGTATGCTCGTTGCGCGCGAACAGGAGCGCGGCCACGTCCCAACCGGCGAGGTACGCGGGCAACTCCTTGTACGACTTGCCGCCGAGATAGTGGATGTTCGGCCGGCGTGGCAGGTCGGCTTCATCAATCTTGACGATGGGGCCGATCATGACGATCTGCCAATCGGGGCGCGCGGCGGCGATGCCGTCAAGCAACTCCAAGTCGAGTCGCTCATCAAGCACGCCGAAGAAACCGAGGCGCGGGTGCGGGATGCCGGCCTGATCGGCCGGCTCGGTCATTTGCGCACGCGCTTGCGCGAAGTGAGCGTGATCAATGCTGCTGGGAAACGCATAGACGTTCGGGTGCTGCGTGCGCTTCGCTTCATAGAGACTCTGCCCGCCGGTAAAGACGAGATCGGCGCGGCTAAATAATTCCGCCTCGCGCTCGCGCAGAGATCGCGGCGCGTGTTTGAAGGCCGAAAGCTCGTCCATGCAATCATAGACGGTAGCGAGCGGCTTCAGATGGCGCGTCCAACCAAGGGCCATCGGCGTGTAATACCAGAGCACGTAGTCCGTGATCTGTTGCTCTGTGAATAGACGCTCAATCATAGCTTGCTGAATCGCTTCGACCGCGCTCTCGTTCGCCAACCCTTCCGGTAAGTGCGGGACGACGACGTATAAATTGTCTTCACGCTGACTGACATCGAGGCGCATCGCGCCTTGGCCAAAGATCGGCTCTTCGATAAAGAAGACGCGTCGCTGCTGCGCGCAACGGCTTAATAAATGCTGCGGCCGTTGATAGACGAAATCCCAGCGTAGATGTGATAGCACGATCAAGTCAGCATCGAATTCGCCCGCCGCTTGTAATCGTTGCGGCAAAACTTTGCGCGCGTGTGATGACAGCGCGACCAGATGCTTCAACTCGCTCTTAACAGCAGTGTTTGCGTTTTGTTGCGCTCCATGGCTGTTACCACCCGCCCTGCGCTCATTAATTGTTTCTGGCCTTGTCATACCTTCTCCTTGCAGTTAATTATTTCTTCGTTCGCTTATCTCGCCAATCAAACCTCTAACTTCGCGCTCCGCACCAGCGTGTGCTCACCACAACGAAACAATAATAAGCAGACCAAACGAAACCCTAAGTGAGGAGCCTGACTTGATTCGTAGCGCGCTTGCACGATCAATGCTGTGCAAACTTCGTGCCTGCGCAACGCAAGCCGGGCGAACTCAGGGCAACGGCGCAAACTAAGGCGGAAAAGCGCGCCTTACGCTGTAACTAGCGGCATGCACGCGAGATTACTTCTTTCGGGGACGTGAATGATTGTACTGATGCCGAACGTCGAAAACTTCACTGTGTTGTGTTTTTTTATGCCACGTCGCCAACGCAAAATCGGTTTAAGAATCATTAACTGTCAAGCAATTATTTACCGCGCTAAACAACGTCCGATCAGTTTGGCAGTGCGGTGACATGTCGGTTAATCACGAGCCAGCATGTATGCAGCACGGGGTGAGACAGAAAAGGCGGGCCGCCTCATTTTTATTGTGCAACAGGTAGACACGGGCGAGTATTTGGAGTACGGTTGCGGACAGATCGAACGTCGGGGTGAGCATTAAAATCGCTCGCAAGCCTAGACCGGAAACTGGCGCACACGCGCCTGCTCTATTTGCACCAACGAATTCAGCACTAATCTTGCCTGACTTCTTTGCTTAATACTTTGCCCGACCGACTTGCCCTTGCAGTCCTACGCGGCGGCAAATGTGAAACACTTCAACGGAGGTCGCGGATGAATCAAACTTACGGCGCTGTCCCGACTATCCTGGTCGCTGAAGACGACGACGATAACCGGCTCGTGATGAAATTGTTGTTGGAGTTGCGTGGCTATCGCGTGGTGCTGGCCGCGAACGGGCAGGAGGCATTGGCGGTGGCCGAGCGCGAGTGCCCCGATCTCATCCTGCTGGACTTGCGCATGCCGCAACTCAACGGTCTCGCTGCTGTGCGCAACCTACGCCAGCACAAGCTGTCCCATCTACGGCGTGTACCGGTCGTCGCGCTCTCGGCCTACGATCCGGCGCAGCAGCGCGCCGGCGCGCTCGCCGCCGGGTGCAATGAGTACGTGGCCAAGCCAATCAATTATGATTTACTGGAACAGTTAATTAAAGATTTGCTGCGCAACCCCTCGACCGCTGCTGTAGCGGAACATGAACAGCCAACACGGCCGGATGAGTTAACCGCCTAAGTCGTCCCAGCCATCACGCGCTACCCCTAATCCTCACGTACAAAACGACTCAACTTCAGATCAGATCGTCGAACGAGAGTTGCGCATCTTCGGGCGCGGGCGGTGTGGCGAGTTTACGTTTGCTGGCTTTGTTTGCGCGGCCGTCGAGCGCTTCCAGCACGGCGGGCAGATGGAAGCGGACGAGCCGCGTGGTGAGTCGGACGGCGGGGATGCGCCCTTCGCGCGCCAAGCGGCGCACAGTCGTCTCGCTCACCTGTAGGAAAGCGGCGAGTTGGCGCGCGGTCACAAACTCGTGGCGCGCGGCTCCGTCTGTTTGAGTCTCATCGTTCACGATGTTTGGCGCGGACAAGGGACGCGCTGCTGCGGTATGTCAGGGCGCGTCTGCGCCCACTGATAAACCGACGCGATAGACGGACGGCCCTTCGATGTCGATCTCTTTGACGGCGGGCGCTAGGCTACCGAACTTAGCCGTCAGCCGGTAACGCGCGGCCGTGGGCAGCAGCCGGAATGCAAACTCGCCCAGATCATTTGTGACGCGCCCATCAATTTTCTGCGCCGTGCCGTCGGGCATGATGCGCGCCAGTTCCACCTGCGCGCCGCCCAAGCTGTGCCCGCCCGCGTTAAAGACGCTGCCTTTCAGCAATGCCAGTGCCCCCTCGTCAATAGGCATGACGACGCGGTCGCCGAGCGAGCGCACGCGCCCCGCGCTGATCTCATAATCCTTGATCTCGGCTGTGCGCAGCCCCAGCTTGCGGAAGACCAACGAGTAGCGGCCGGGCGCGACGTTTGCGATCTCGAAACGCCCGTTACGATCCGTCTCGGCGTGCGCCACTTCGCGCTCGTCTTGCCACACGCTGACCGCCACCCCTTCGGGCGTCGTGCTGCTATCAACCCGCACCTTGCCCTTGACGCCACCGGGCTTGTTCGTCTGCCCGCTGCACACGCACGCTAACGACAGCGCGAGTAGGACGGCACTGACAATTCTAATATTAGACATTTGCTTCGCTTGCTTCATGGGCCAAAATGGCGGGAGACGAAAACTTTTATCGGCAGCGTTTATTATACACGCAGACGCGGCGTGAGTTAACGCCCCAATGGGCGCATGCGGCTCGCCGCAAGTTCTGTTGATGCTGACCACGCGGGCCGCTGTTGCCCGCCGCAACGCTTCTGGCGCGCTATGGCATCAGTTTCGTATAATCGGGCTGAGCAATGCAGGGCAGATGAAAAAGCTGCAACCGGCGTGCGCGTGTCGCCGTTTGATCAGACACCCGCAGCCAAGCATGCGCGCCCGTTAAGCAGTTGCGCACTAGAGACTGCATTCGTTTTGCCAACACCGATGCCGATGCACGCCCCCACGCCGCGCCCCGTTTGCGCCCACGCCCTGCGGCTCTGGCTGTGCGCCGCGCTCCTGACAACTGGCTCATTACTTTGTTACGCGCAGCCGCCGCAACAACCCGCAGCGCAACGCCCCCGCCGCGCTATTCCGGCGGACGTGCTGCCCGAAGACAAAGACGAAGTCTATCGCGTGGACACAGACCTCGTGCTGTTGGATGCGACCGTAACGGACGCGACGGGTCGCCCTGTGCGCAATCTACAAGCGCAGGATTTCAAGTTGTACGAAGACGGCGTTGAGCGGCCGCTCGCGTTCTTTAATGTCGAGCAGCGCGGCGGCGTCAAACGCCCGGTCGCGGTCGTCTTCGCGCTCGACGTGTCGGGCAGTATGACGGGCGAGGAGTTGGCACGACTCGGCGGCGCGATGAGCGCGTTCTCCGCGCGGCTCGCGGATCGCTTTTCCGTCATCGCCGTGACGACCTTCGGCATGCGCGTCCACGTGCTGCAAAACTTCACGGGCGATCAGCGCAAACTCGCGCACTCGCTCGCGCGGCTGGGGCGCGAAGAGAACGGGCTGTCAACGCATACTTACGACGCAGTGGACGATGCCATTCGCCTGCTCGCGCGTGAAGCGCCGCGCACGCGCGAGCGGCAGTTGTTGAAGCGTGCGGTCGTGGTCGTCACCGATGGCTTCCCCGTCGGCGATACAGTCGCGCCGCGCACAGTGATTGAGCGCGCGAACGCCGCCGACGTAAGCATTTATACGGTCACGCTCCCCTCTTTCTCACGCCTGCTGGCTGCGACCGAGACCGCGCACGCGCCGCTGCCGACCCCGCTTGACGTAAGCGGGCTGGTGGAGAAGACCGGCGGCACTAATGTCTACGCGACTGACAAAGATTACGAGCCGCTCTTCCACGCTCTCGCCGAAGAGGTCACGTCCGCTTACGTCCTCGCCTTCTATCCACCCACAGAAAAACGACAAGACGGCCGCTTCCACTCGATCCGCATCGAAGCGCCCGCCGGCTTCACCGTGCGCCAGAGCCGCCCGGGATACAAAAGCAGTGACAAGTGACGAGCAAGAAATTCTTATCTTGTCACTTGTCACTCGTCACTTGTCACTGCCTTTAAAATTCCTCTTCGTCGTCCTCGTCTAAATCATCGTCGTCGTCCTCGACGATGTCGAGTTCCATGGGGTCGAGACCGACGATCTCAAGGTCAGTCCCGCATTCTGTACACGACACAAGGTCGCCTTTGTCGGCATCCGCGTCCACGTGTACATCGGCTTCACATTCTGGGCATGTTCCGGTTGGCACTTTCGTCTCTACCTCCAGCGCGATCATGTCATGGAGGAGGAACACCCGCTCTGGCTGGGGGAGACCTCCACCTTGTCCTGCATCTTTGCGTGAACCAGCCACAATCTAACCGCGCCCGCCTCATTTTGCAATACTCAATTTTGTCACGCGTCAGGGCCGCGCGGCCCGCTCGGTACGGCGGCGGACAAACATACCCTGCGGCGCAAGTGTCGCCGTGCCGCCGCGCAACTGCAAGCAACGCCCGATTGGCGCAGTCTGGTTTATCTGCTTAGACCCGCGAATCGTTGTTGCGCAGTGGCCGCTTCCTGACTGTGCGGATAGCGGCGCACCAGCTCGCGCCAGCTTGCGCCGTCATAATGAAATTTCTTCTCCTTACGGTCGAATACGAAGCGCACGCCGTTGCGATTAAATCTGTCGAGACCATTGTAGTTGAGGTAATAACTATGCAACGGCGCGCCGTCCGCCGGGAGTTTCGTCTCTTGCAATCGGCGCGCGGCATCGCGCGAGAGTTGGGCCGCGGCTGCTTCGGCTTCCGTCCCGAAGAGCAGCAGCACGGCGGGGCGCAAGGTCGAGCGCGGAAACTCGTCGAGGAAGATGCGCGCCCGGGCGATGCGCTCGAAATCGTCTGAGGCTTGGATGAGCCGCAGCAGACGCTCGTCATCGCCCGCACGCATTGGCGTGATGATGCTCTCGGCTTGCAACCAACCGCGCGTGCGGCGCGTGACGGCGACGCGATAGAAGCTCACCCCGTCGGACACGCGCGGCGCACCGCTGAGCGAGACCGCGCGGCCGCGGCCCAGTCGTTGCACGAGTGGCGCACTCAGAGATGGCTCAGACCGCAAGGCCGCGAGTCGTTCGTCCACGACGACGGCCCGCTGACCACCTGCTGGCGCGCGGCGCTTGTTGGCCGGCGCGGGCACGGCAAGCGCGCACACGCACGCGAGCAAGGCACATATCAGTTTGTAGCTTTGTCTATGTGTAACGTGAGCATGATGCGCGAACATGTGAGTCAGTCCTCCTGCGCAAGAATGAGGTGAGCGAGGATACTTCAACTGCCGAAACGTTGCGCCACGAAAGTCAACGCGGCGCGCGGCGGCGCGGGCTAGCGGCGAGCAACGCATCGAGTTGCCGGCGCGCGGGCGGCGTTGCTTGCGCGATGCGCCCGGCGAGGCTCGCATGATGCAGATGACAAATGGCGAGTGCGAGCGCGTCGGCCGCGTCGTGCGG
>JANMAD010000135.1:0-7170 GCA_031359515.1 Acidobacteriota bacterium
TGCGTTTGAAGAGCCGCGCCTTCGTGCCCGATCTCGGCGCGACCATTCTCGTCTTCGAGCAACAGGCGGGCGAGTTGCCGGTCTATCACGGCGAGGTGATGGTCAACGTCAATCGCGCCGGGCAGATCATAGACGTGGGCAGCGAGAGCTATCCGCAACTCAACACGGATCACAACTTCACGCTCAGCGCCGCGCAGGCGATTGCCGCGGCAGCGGCGGCCCTCAACGTGCCCAACTTCAACGCGCAGACTCTCGGCGCGACGCAAGTGCCGCGCTCGTTCGGCAGCGCGCCGTTTGTGCAGGCCACCGGCGAACGATTCAGCAGCGGCGGCGTCTTTAGCGACGACATCACTGTGTTGAAAGTAGCCTTCCCCTTGGGCAACACGGCGCGGCCCGCCTACGAGTTCACCCTGACCACGCCGCAGTACAACGGCATCATGTGGTTGAACATCGTGGACGCGCAGACGGGGCAAGTATTGCGTCGTTCAAGCCTGACGGCGTTCCAGCGCAAAGGCGCGGCGGGCAAGTTGCCGGGTGCGTCGGAGCCGATTCCGAATTTTGGCCCGCCGGGCGGCGGCTCAGGCACAGGGCGGCTCGCCACCTTCCGCCCCGACATACAGGATCGCGTCGAAGGTTATAACAACGCGGGCACGGCCACCGGCGGCGTCTTCGATTCAGTGCCGACCGCGCTCTCCGGTTATCGCGGCTTCGGGCGTTCGCCCGCGCCGGGCACACCGCCCACGTACGCGCCTGAGAGCGCCACCGTGCGTACAAGTGGGCGCGGCTTCAAGTTCAGTCTCGTGGATGCGCGGCGCGAGAATCCGCTCGTGTACAACGTCCCGTTCGGGCAAGTGACGCGCGGTCTGCCGGACGCCTTGAACCCTTCCACCGAATCACCCTTTGGCTGGTTCTACCTGCCGACGGGCACGGGCGGGCAAGAGATCGCGGCCGGCGACACGAACCGCGCCACCACGCAAGCTTACGGCTACCAAATGTCGGCGGAAGCGAAGACGCGCAACGTGCCCGCCAACTCGCCCAACGGCGACGGCGATCAACCTTTCTCGACCACGCTGACTGCGCTCACTGTGCCGCGCACCGTGCCCGATGGGCGCACGCTCTCACAAGTCTTCCAATCGAACTACACAGAGGGCAATAACGTCATCGTCGCCGACGACCGCGAGAACGACAATGCCACGACGCGCGGCATCCGCGGCTTTAGCGCGACGCGCCAGTTCACGCTGCCTTTCTTCAGTTTCACGAACGGCTACGAGTATGGCGGCGTGGACGCGGTCGAGACCGGCGCGTGCCCGCCGACGGGCGGCAACTGTCTGGTCGTCTATCCGGCGAGCAGCAATCAGGACGTGTATCCCGGCACGGTGTCGTTGTTCGACTACAACAACATCATGCACGACTACATGTACAGCATCGGTTTCACCGAGCCGCTGTGGAATTTCCAGCAGGACAACTTCGGCAAAGGCGGCGCGGGCAAAGACGGCCTGCAAGCGGAAGTGCAAGACGGCTCAGGCACGGACAACGCCAACTTCTCGACGCCCAACGACGGCAGCAACCCGCGCATGCAGATGTACCTGTTCACCGAGACCACGTTCCGTCGCTCCGATGGCTCGTTCGACTTCGATGTGGTCGGACACGAGTGGACGCACGGCACGTCGAACCGTTCGGTCGGCAAAGGCGACATGGATTGTCTCGGCGTCGGTCTCGTCGGCGAGCCGGGCGGCGAAGGCGAAGGCTGGTCGGACTACTACGCCTCTTCGATGACCGACGACGATTCCGAAGGCGAGTTTGTCACGGGCGAGTTCGACAAGGGCATCCGTCGCTTGCCGACCGCAAACTATCGTTGGTCTTATGGCGCGGCCAACGGCACCGTACTGAACCGGCGCGACCAACAGACGGCGGACACCAATCCGGGCGCAACGCCCTATGAAGTGCATAACATCGGCGAACTGTGGGCGGCGACACTCTGGGACATGCGCGAGTTGCTGATTATGAAAGACCCGGCGGGGCAGTTCTTCGATCACGACCGCCGGCTCGGCACGGGCACGCCCTTCTTCATCGGCTACCGGCAAGTGCAATCGGTGGACACGCAGCACCCGATCAACTATCGCGCGTCGTTCAATGATTCCAACGGCATCACGCCGACCATCAACGCGGCGACCCATATCCAACGGCCCGCCCGCATCGCGGCCGAGATCGCCACGACGGGTAATCGCAACGGCCCGTTGGCGACAGCCGTGCGTAACGGTGCGCGCCTCGCCGACACGCTTGTGCTGCGCGGCATGCAGCTTTCGATCTGTAACCCGGCGTTCGTTGATTCGCGCGACTCGATCCTGCTCGCCGACCGCGAACTGACCGGCGGCGAGAATCAGGCGCTCATCTGGCGCGCGTTTGCCAGTCACGGCGTCGGCGTGTTGGCGACCTCCGACACCTCGGCCGATCCGAGCGGCAACACCGCACCGGTCATCGTCGAAGACTTCAGCGTGCCCGCCGGCGTCACGCAATGCGAGCAATTGGGGCCGCTCGCACCGCCGCCGTTCGCCTTAACGAACACGCAAGCGAACACTGTGACCATCACCATCAACGGCGGCGTGCCCGTCGTCGGCGCGAACAAATACATCATCTCGCGCGCGACGAACGCGGCGGGGCCATTCGCCACCATCGCTGAAATCCCCGGCACACAAACCACCTACAACGACAACAACGGCGGCCAAGGTCTCTCCGCCGGGCAAACTTTCCATTATCAAGTGCGCGCGAGTCGTACTGCCGATTCGACTTGCGTCTCGACGGCGAGCACACAGAGCATCACCGTCACCGTCGGCGTGGTCATCACGCCTGCGCCCAACTTCACGGGCGTGGATCAAGTGCTCGACCCGGCGGCGTGCAATAAACTCATCGTGAGTTGGCAGCCCGCCACCTCGCTCAATCCGCTCGCGGACATAGTCTATGACGTGTACCGCACGGACGAGATCGATCCGAACACAGTCAACGATCCGACCTTCACGCCAGCGGCGGCCAACCGCATCGCCGACAGCTTGCGTGATCTCGCGTACATTGATACGAACAACGGCGGCGGCCTCAAACTCAATCGCGTCTACTACTACATCGTGCAGGCGCGCGATCTGAACAACGGCAAGGTAGACAGTAACAACACGGGTAACCGGCGCACGAAGTTCAACGCGGCGTCCGCGCCGGGCGTCACGGCCACGCCGCCGTTCCCGTTCGAGAGTTTCGACACTACGGCCGCCGACACACGCTTCGTGCCGCCGCTCGTCGAATCGGGCAACAATCCAAGCAACGCCGTGGCCAACTTCCAGCGCGTCACCGGCATACAGGTCGGCAACGTCAGCGCTAATCTGATGTTCGCGCCCGATTTCGATCCGGCGGAGGACGGCACGGGCGCGCCCAGCAACTTCTCGGCGCGTATCGGGCCGCTCACGCTCGCGCCGACCTCTGTGCTTGAGTTCGACCACTTCTTCTCGACTGAGGCCACCTTCGACGGTGGGGTGTTGGAAATCTCGTCCGACCCGTCATTCGGCGGTAACGATGCGACGCCGTTCCCGAACAACACGAACACCTACGACCTCGGCAACTACATCGTGCAGGGCGGCTACACGGGCAAACTCGATGGCACGCTCGCAGGCGGTGTGATCCTCTCGCCACTACAAGGGCGGCGCGCTTATACGGGCGCGAAGGGGTTGCATCACGTGCGCGTCCCGCTCGAAGACTTCGCGCTCGGCGGGCAGAAGAACGCAGCCGGGCTGCCTATGTACGTCCGCTTCCACATGACCTCGGACGCGGGCACGAACGCCGGCCTCGACAGCGGTTGGTACATAGACAATCTCGTCGTCAACAATCTCGACCCGTCGTCGTGTCCGCCGCTCAATCCGTTCCAACCGGGCGACGTGCTGATCAGCGAGTTCCGCACGCGCGGCGCACAAGGGACTGCTGACGAGTTCATCGAGCTATACAACAACACGAACGCGCCGATTCAGGTCAGCTCCGGCGACGGCTCGGCCGGTTGGGCAATCGTGGCCGACATCGGCAATACGCCGCAGGTCGTCGCCACCATCAACAACGGCACGAACATTCCGGCGCGTGGTCATTACCTGCTCACGAACTCGACGAACCCGAACGGCTACAGTCTCGGCAACTACCCGGCGAGCAGTACGACGACCGCCACGGGCGACACGAGTTATACGACCGACATTCCGGACGGTGTCGGCCTCGCGCTCTTCTCGACGGCGAGCGTGGCCAACATCGGCACGACCAATCGCATTGATGCGGTCGGGTTCACGACCGAAGCAAGCACGCTCTTCCGCGAAGGCGCAGGTTTGCCATCGCCGGGTGCGGCGAACGGCGAGTACAGTTTCGTGCGCAAGATGGCCGTCACGGGCTTGCCGCGCGACACGAACGACAACGCCGGCGACTTCGTTTTCATCGCCACAACGGCCGGCACATTCGGCAGCGCGCCGGCGGCGCTCGGTGCGCCGGGGCCTGAGAACACGACGAGTCCGATCCAACGCAACGCGACGATCAAGGCCAGCTTGATCGATCCGCAGTGCTCAGGCGGTTCGAACGATCCGACGAGCGCGTGCAACCGCGCCCGCGACACGAGCGATACGGGCCCGAACAAGTCGCTCGGCACGCTCTCGATTCGGCGCAAGTTCAGGAACAGCACGGGGCAGCCCGTGACGCGTCTGCGCTTCCGCATCGTGGATTTGACGACGGCGGGCAATCGCGCGGCGGGCGAGGCCGATCTGCGTGCGCTCAATTCGGGCAATGTCACGCTGAGGATGACCAATAACCAGCCCGTACAGGTCTTGGGCACGACCGTCGAGACGCCGCCCGCGCAACCAATGGGCGGCGGTCTCAACACGAGCATGACCGTCGGCGTGATCTCGATGGCGTCGCCGCTCGCGCCGAACGCGACAATCAACGTGCAGTTCCTGCTCGGCGTCGAGCAGGGCGGCAGCTTCCGCTTCTTCATCAACGTCGAAGCGTTGCCGTAAAACTGATGAGGGCAAGACGCGCATAGCAAAGCACGGCCGAAGTCTGCGGCGGCAAGATTTATTCTCTTGTCGGCGCAGCCGCAGGCTTCGGCTTATTCATAGTGTGGTTGACAGTCATTGTGCCACAGGCTACATTTGCCTGCGTTCCCAACAATATAGTTCGCGGCTGGTCAAACTTCTCCCTCTGCGACCCGGCACTCCGACCCGAGCTACGACCCCCCGATAGTAGTTTGCACGCGCGCACTGCGGCTGTTGGCAGTCTTTTGCCGTCTACGCATTGTGTGCCTGCAAGCCTGGCGTGTCGTGACGTGCGCCTCTACGGCGCGCGTCGGGCGCGTGTCAGTGACTCTGAAACAACGAAATCAACGCAGCGTGCGCAGCCCCCGCCCCGCTCGCTGCTCGTTTCAACACTGTGCCGGGATGCCCCAAGCTTCCTCGCCGCTACAAGGAATGGGAGTTTAAGTTAATGAATCAGCTCTATCGTTTGCGCCGTCAGACACACGCTAACCCGCGTTGGCTGCTCGGCACACTATCCGTCATCGCGCTTGCGCTCTATAGCGCATTGCCGCTCACGCCCACGCGCGCAGCAAATCCTACAGCAGGCACGGTCAACCCGACTGACGCGGTCGGTACGATGCGGTTATGGGACGGCACGGCCGTGGGCGGCGTTTCGGCCACGGGCGAGAGCGTGTGTCAGGAAGGGATTAATTGTGATACGTACACGCTGACCATCGCGGGCCAGCCCGCCGATTGGACGGGCAAGCAGGTGCGCGTCCGCATTAATTGGTCGTTGCCGACGAGCGATTATGATCTGTATATCCATAAGGGTACGCTCGCCGACCCGGTCGTGAAGCAGTCGGCCGGCGGGCCGCCCGGCACGGCCGAACAGGCGGTGATTGATCCCACACAGGCGAACGGCACGGGCACCTACGCCGTCCACATCGTCTATGCCACCTCGCAACCCGGCGATCAATATCACGGCACAGTTGCGGTTGAGACCGCCATCGCGGTGCAGCCGGCCCCGCAAGCTGCGGGCATCGCGCCGCGCTTTAATGTCTTCGCCGCGCCGAACGGGCTTGGCGGCAGCGCGGGCGAGCCGAGCATCGGCGCAAACTGGCAGACGGGCCGGGTGCTGTTTTTGGCCGGCTTCCAGTTCTTGCGCGTCAACTTCGATGATTGTGCCTCACCCGCACAGGCGACGTGGGAAGATAAAAGTCCGCAGAATGTAACGGGGCTCGATCCGATCCTCTTCACCGATCACATGCGTGCCGCCGGCGACACGACGCCGGATCGCAGCTTCGACTCGCAGCTAACCGGACAGGACAGCAATACCTATTTCACGGATAACGACGGCGACACATTCCTGCCGAGTCAGGGCGGCGGCATTCCGTCGGGCGTCGATCACCAGACGATTGGCGCAGGCCCCTATCATGCGGTGACACCACCGGCGGTCGTGCCGCCGCATACTTATCCGAATGCGGTTTACTATTGCTCGCAGGAATCGGTCACGGCCTTCTGCGCCCGCAGTGATAATGGCGGCGCGACGTTCGGGCCGGGCGTGCCCATCTACACGTCCGAGTGCGGCGCTATACACGGGCACGTCAAGGTCGCGCCGAACGGCACGGCGTACGTGCCGAACCGCGACTGCGGCGGCTTGGCGGGCGTGTCGCGCTCGACCGATAACGGCATCAGTTGGTCGGTCAAAACCGTGCCGACCAGCAGCGCGACCGGCTTCCTCGTCGATCCGTCAGTCGGCATCGGTACAAACAATGTCGGCAAGCCCAACGGCCAGACCGTCAACACGCTCTACCTCGGCTATCAGGCCGCCAACGGGCACGCGAACCTCGCCACCTCGCACGACGAAGGTGAGACGTGGGCGCTGGATAAAGACCTGAGCGCGCTGGGCGGGTTGGCCAACACGACCTTCCCGGAAGTCGTCGCGGGCGACGATAACCGCGTCGCCTTCGCCTTCCTCGGCACGACGGTCGCAGGCAACTACACCGATCCGCTCAACTATCCCGACAGCGCGCCGTGGCATCTCTACGTCGCCACCAGCTACGACGGCGGCAACACGTTCCACCTGATCGACGCGACGCCGAACGATCCCGTGCAGCGCGGCACGATCTGTAATCTGGGTACGGTACCC
>JANMAD010000164.1:0-1592 GCA_031359515.1 Acidobacteriota bacterium
GCGCACCTGATGTGATCCTTCGTAACGAAAAGCGTATTCTCCAAGAAGCATGTGACGCTCTTATCGATAACTCTATTGCTAAGCAAAATGACTCTCAAGCAATCTCTGCTTCACAGAAGCGCGCACTTAAGTCTCTCTCTGACAACTTGAAATCAAAGCAAGGTTTGTTCCGTCAGAATTTGCTCGGTAAGCGCGTGGACTACTCTGGTCGTTCAGTGATCGTTGTTGGTCCGAACCTCAAGCTCAACCAGTGCGGTCTTCCGAAAGAGATGGCCCTCGAGTTGTTCCGGCCGTTCATCATCCGCGAGCTCATGAAGACCGAGTCGCTGACGCTGAAGGCCGCCAAGCGCATGTTGCAGGAGGCGGTGGACGCGCTGTTCGACAACGGGCGGCGCGGGCGCGTGCTGCGCGGCGTGAATAACCGGCCGTTGAAATCGCTCTCGGATACGCTCAAGGGCAAGCAAGGCCGCTTCCGCCAGAACCTGCTCGGCAAGCGTGTGGATTATTCGGGCCGCTCCGTCATCGTCGTCGGGCCGGAGTTGAAGCTGCACCAGTGCGGCTTGCCGAAGAAGATGGCGTTGGAGTTGTTCAAACCGTTCATCTATAACCAGCTTGAGAAGCAAGGCTACGCCGCGACGATCAAGCAGGCGCGCGAGATGGTGGACAGACAAGAGCCGGTTGTGTGGGACATTCTCGAAGAGGTGATCCGCGAGCATCCCGTCTTGCTGAACCGCGCGCCGACGCTGCACCGCTTAGGCATTCAAGCATTCGAGCCTGTCCTTGTCGAAGGCAAAGCGATCAAGATTCACCCACTCGTCTGCACGGCGTTCAACGCGGACTTCGACGGCGATCAGATGGCCGTCCACATCCCGCTCTCGCCCGAAGCGCAGATCGAGGCGGCCGTTTTGATGCTCGCGTCGAACAACATCCTCTCACCGGCGAGCGGTCAACCAATCGCCGTGCCGTCGCAGGACATCGTGCTTGGTTGTTACTACCTGACGCGCGACCGGCCCGGCTCGAAGGGCGAAGGTCGTCTGTTCGCTTCGACCGACGAAGTGCTGCTCGCACTCGACGCGCATCAAGTGACGACGCAGACACCGATCAAGCTGCGCGTGCAGAGCGATCTGATCGATCTGACGCAAGAGCACGATACCCAGGACATCCTGCGCGCGGCCGTGCAGACGGATGTGCGGCGCGTCATCAATACGACGGTCGGGCGCGTTATCTTCAACGATTCGATTCCGGCCGGGCTGCCGTATCTTAACGGCACGCTCAAGAAGAAGGGCTTGCAGTCGCTTGTCAACTTCTGTCATCTGCGGCTCGGGCACGAAATGACCGTCAAGATGCTCGACGACTTGAAGAGTCTCGGCTTCCTCTATGCGACGCGCGCCGGCATCTCCATCGGCATTGACGATCTCGTCACCCCGGATGCAAAGAAGACGCTCGTGGCGAAAGCCGACCGCGACGTGATCGAGGTTGATAAGCAATACCGCGACGGTGTGATCACGAACGGTGAGCGTTACAACAAGGTGATCGCGATCTGGTCGGAAGTGACCGACAAGGTGGCGAAAGAGATGTTCAAGGCGATGGAC
>JANMAD010000216.1:0-3319 GCA_031359515.1 Acidobacteriota bacterium
GGCGCAAGGCTTTAAGACCTCCACGGCCGAGAACATACAGGTTGCCGTGCAGGTTGTGCGCACACTCGACATCAATCTCGAAATCGGTGCGGTCGGCGAGGTCGTCACCGTCGTCAGCGAATCAGCGCCCGTCATCCAGACTGAGTCGGCCGTGCGCCAGACGAACGTGACCGAGCGACAGGTGAAAGAGTTGCCGCTGTTGGTCAGTTCCGAGTTCGCCGGGCGCACGCCGCTCTCGTTCATCTTCCTCGATAGCAACGTCACCGCCGGCGCGGGCAACGGACAGGGCACAGACACTTCGCGCTTCCGCGTCAGTGGCGGGCAAGCGCTCGGCACAGAGATTCTGATCGACGGCGCGAGCACACGGCGCACGCAGAACGGCACGTTCTTCTCCGAGGTCGCGCCGGGGCCGAACGCCTTTCAGGAGTTTACCGTCTCGACCAGCACCTTCTCCGCCGAGTTCGGCAACTCGTCGGGCGGCGTGGTCAACTTCACACAGAAGAGCGGCAGCAACGAGTATCACGGTGAAGTTTACGACCTGATCCGCAACGAGAAGCTGAACGCGAACAGTTATCTCAGCAACGCCGCCGGCCGCTTCGGGCCAACTTCGCCGGAGGTGCTGTCAGGCCGCGCGAAGGTGGGCGACGAGCGCCTGAAGCGCGACCGCGACAACGAGAATGACTTCGGCTTCAACGTCGGCGGCCCCATCACCTTCCCACACTTCGGCGAGGGCGGCCCGACCATCAACACGCTGCGGGACAAGGCTTTCTTCTTCTTCAACTACGAAGGCTATCGGTTCAAGCGCGGCGCGAACACCATTATCACCGTGCCGACGCAGCGCATGCGCACCGGCGACTTCGGCGAGTTGCTGACCGACCCCTACGTTCTCGGTTTCTTCGGGCATGGCGTGCAGATTTACGATCCGCGCCAGCCGGCCGACGTGCGTGCGGCCATTCCCGGCAACCGGCTCGACCTCTATCAAGGCGGCGCGCGGATTGATCGGGCCGGCTTCGCCGCCTTGCAGTTTTTCCCGCTGCCGAACACGACCGGCCCCAATGGCTCAGCCGTCTTTCGCAACTACATCTCGCAAGGCATTCAGCCGACGGACATGAACCAGTACACGGCCAAGATCGACACGATCTTGTCGGATAAGCATCGCATCACGGGCAGCTTCTCGCACCGCCAGAACGACCGCATCGCGCTCGATGGCGGCGCGCCGATTCCGCGCTTTCCCTTACCATTCACGTCGCAGGGCGCGTTCAATCAGTTGTTCAAATCGATCTTCGTGCGTGTGCAGGACGACTACACGTTCTCGCCGACGCTGTTGAATCACTTCAACGTCGGCTTCACGCGCTTCGACGTGGCCAATCGCAACACGACCGATCCCTTTAACACTTCGTTGCTCGGTATCCCGTTCAACGCGACGCAGAACAGCGCCTTCCCGCGCATCGGTTTCCCCGAGCCGGGCGGCGACTCGTCCACCTCAAGCGATCCGCGCTCCTATCAAGACATCGGTTCAAGTTTCTTTACCGATCACATTTTAGATACCGCGTGGCATTTGTCCGATACCGTCTCTTATGTGCATGGACGGCACACGGTGAAGTTCGGTGCGGATGTGCGCCCCAGTCAATTCAACTTCCGGCAACGCATCGATCCGGGCGGAACGTTCAATTTCCGCCACGATCAAACGGCGGCGGATCGCGACCCCGATGGCGGCTGGCCCATCGCCAGCTTGATCACCGGAGCAACCGAGTTCGCGTTCAACTCCACCAATTCGCTCGACCCCGCCTTCCGCCAGTTGACGCAAGGCTACTTTGCGCAGGACGACATCAAGGTGACGCAGCGTCTGACGCTGAACGTCGGCTTGCGCTACGACCTGCCGGGGCAGCGCTATGAAGCCCGCAACCGTTATCGCGGCTTCGACCCGACCGCGCGTAATCCGGAGGCCGGTGGGCGCTTGGGCGCGCTCGCGGGCGCGGCCGGGCAAGGCGGCGTGCAGGCCTTCGACCGCACGTTCACACATCCCGACCGTTCAGACTGGGGCCCGCGCGTCGGCGCAGCTTACTCGCTCAACAATCGCACGGTCTTGCGCGGCGGCATCGGTCTCTACTACGCGCCGATCATCTACGGCTTCGAGGGCACGAACGAATTGAACACGGGGCTGATCGGCTACAACACCGGCTCAGGCCCGATCACGCCCAACGGGCGCAACGCCAGGAACTTCCTGAGCAGTTTTCCCGCGATCCCGCCGGTCTGCCCGACCTGCCAGTTTCTCAACAGCGACATACAGTATTTCGATCCGAACTACAAGACCGGGCGCACCGTCCAGTACAGTCTCGATGCGCAACGCGAGTTGCCCTATCGCTTTGCGCTCTCACTCGGCTACATCGGGCATCACGCGACACGTCTGCGCTCGAACTTCCAACGTTTGAACGGGCTGCCCTTGAATGCCTTGAAACTGGGCTTCCCCATCCTGAACATGTCGCTGACGGACGCGCTGAATAACCCGGCGGTCGTTACCTACGCGCAAGGCGTCGGCGTGCCGTTGCCAGCCAGCAATAACGCGGTCTATCCCGGCTTCGGCGGCAACGTCGCACAAGCGCTCAAACCGTTCCCGCAGTACAATCGCATCAACAACATTCTTGAAAGTCAGGGCACGAGCGACTATAACGCGATGCAGGTCAAGCTCGACCGCCGCTTCACGAACGGCATACAGTTTGGCGCATCCTACACGTTCTCGAAACTCTTGACCGATGCGTCGGAAGACCTCTTTGGCGGTTCGCCGCTCGGCGGCGTCTTGCAGAATCCGTTCGACCGGCGCAGCTTCCGCTCGATCTCGCCGAACAACGCGCCGCACGTGCTGGTGATCAACTACCTCATCGAGTTGCCGTTCGGCAAAGGTCGCCGCTTCCTGAATGGTGGTGGCTTCACGGACAAGTTAGTCGGCGGCTGGCAAGTGAGCGGCATTCAGCGCTACCAATCGGGCACGCCGCTCTCGTTCTTCACGTCCGACCCGCGCTACACGGATTTCACGCAACTCACCGGCTATCTCGGCAACATCCGACTCAACCCGACGGGGCAGCCGATTGAGTCCAACAGCGCGTTCTTGCCTGGTCGGCGCGGTCGTTATGTGATCAATCAAGCCGCATTCGCCCCGCCGCCGGAGTTCGGCTCCTTTAACAACAATAATCCGAGTGGCGCAGCGCCGGGCACGGCCGCCTACGCCGCCTACTATGCTAATCCGTCGCGCTTCTTCGGCTCAGTTGCGCCCACGCTTAGCAACGTGCATGGGCCGCGCTTCTACAGCGAGGACTTCAGT
>JANMAD010000218.1:0-4080 GCA_031359515.1 Acidobacteriota bacterium
GTCGGGGCCGATGACCTGACCTGTCGGATGACCCCTTCGGCGCACTCGGTCAGGTTCAACCTCTGACACCAATGGAGAAGTTGTTCCGCATCCAGCATCGGAGATACTCCTGTGGGAGGCCGGCCACGAACAGTGGCAAGCGGAAAATGAAAGCGGACGGCGACTACAGTGATAGAACGAGCGTGGCGGCGGGTTATTGCAAAGGATGCGAGTGTTGGGCGTTGCTGAAAAAATGGAAGCATCAGATGGCGGTCATCTCGTACTCACCGCCGCCTGATGCTTCCATTCTGTACTTACGGCCAGTTGATGCTTCCAACAGGCGGCGAGGGGTCGCGCTAAGTCATTGGAAACCCGTGGCAGCTACCGCCAACGGATGCTTCCAATCACCGCCAACTCATCGGTCAAGTAACACAAGTGACAAGTAAAACCAAGCTTGTCTTAGCTCATCACTCGTCACTTGTCACTGCTGTTAAAGCGTCGGGGGATCGTCTGTATCTTGTTCGGCTTCGATGTCGGTCTGGCAAGCGGCGTCGTAGCGGGCGGTGGGCAGGGCTGCGAGGCGCGCTTCGGGGATGATTTGGCCGCAACGGGCGCAGATGCCGTAGCTGCCTTCGTCCATGCGCAGAAGTGCTTGATCTATGTCGGCGACGAGTTGCGACTGGCGTTCGCCGAGGCGCAGTTCGATCTCTTGATTCACATCCATGACCGACATATCCACAGTGTCTTTCACACCGTCGTCAGTCGCGGCCATCTCCAGCGCGGCGGCTTGGCTGTCGCGCACCTGCGCAGTCTGCTGTCGTAGTTGCGCGGTCAGGATGCTGCGATAGTGGGCCAGTTTCTCTGCGTCCATCAATGCTCCCTTTGATGTGGCACGAAGTGGGGGCATGGTGCCGAATTTTCGTCTTATTTGAACGCGCGGAGTATAGCACACCTGCGCGTTGCCTCCGGTATGCATTTGCGCGCACAGACCGCTACCTGAGCCGCGCGCGCAAACACAAAGAGAAACAGTTGACAGGGCTAAAGGAGTTAAGTATATTGCCTGTGAAATTGAAATCGGATTTCAATTTCACGCCGATTGGCGCTTTCCATGTCTTCTACAAATTGTTTCTGCAAGGATGGACTTGCTACGTCATGTTTAGAGCATCAGCCTTTGGTTTTTTCGTCCTACTGGCTTTGAGTTTTAGCAGCGCCGTGTGCGCACAGAGCACGCAGGTGAAGCAAGCAGAGGTGCCAGAAATGATAGTCGCATCGCCCGGCGTGCCGGTTGCACAACCGACGCAAGGCGGCGGGCAGACCGAGGTCGAACGATTGCGTGGCGAGGTGCAACAGTTACGCGACGAGTTGGGGCGTTTACGCGCCCTTGTTGAGCGGAACGAAAGCATAGGCGCGGCGCAAACTGTCGCGCCCACGTCGCCGGCGGCGACCGCGCAGCCGCGCGTGCTACAGGACTTGAGCAAGTCCACCGCGCCAACAATTGCCGCACCGGACGATCCGCGCGTGGCCATTGCGACGAAGGCGCAGGGCGGCGATCTTTCCGGCGCAGGCAATCTCTTGCGCACGGATCGGCTCACGATTGGCGGCTATGGCGACGCGCAGTTTCGCGGCTCCGGCGTCAACGAGCGCGCTGAAGGCGGCGGTACGCCTTCGTTCGTCAATCCGCGCGTCGTGCTTGGCGTTGCCGCTGTACTCTCGGAGAAGCACAACATCTTTTTCAATTCGGAGTTGGAGTATGAGTTCGCGGGCCACGAGGTCGAGGTCGAGCAGGCCTTTCTGGAATGGAAGGTGCGGCCCGAGTTTGGCTTCCGGGGCGGCATCTTCGTGCCCCCGCTCGGTCGCTTCAACGTCTTCCACGATTCGAACCTGAACCTGACGGCGATCCGCCCGCTCATCAATCAGTTCATCGTCCCGACCGCGTACTCCGACACGGGGGTGGGCGTGCGCGGCCGCTTCAAGCTCCCGCGTAAGATGAAACTCAGTTACGAACTCGACGTGGTGAACGGGATGCGCGCCACGGGTGCGGCGGAAGAAGAAGGCGAAGAAGCAGGCGGCGCGCCGCCGTTCTCGCGCCTGACGGGGCAGGCGAAGGCAGCCGAGATCGGCGCGCTCGCGGCGCAAGATAACAACCGCAACAAGGCAGTGATCGGGCGCATCGGCTTCGCCCCGCTGGGCGGTTTAGAGTTTGGCGTCTCCGGTTATCGCGGGCGCATCTCGGACGACGACGAAGCGCGCGCTTACGCCAACATCTTCTTCTTCGACGCATCGTTGCGGCGCGGCAACTTTCTCTTCAACGCCGAATACGGCCGCTCGAACATCGTCGGCGCAGGCGTCCCGCGTCGCAGTCCAGCACCGCCGGCCTTCAATCCGAACGACGCGGAGAGTGTCGCAGAGTTGGCCGAATTTCTCGCCGGGCGCACGCCGGGGCAGGACGGTTTCTACCTCGAAGGCTCATACCAGTTCCGCCCGCGCTTTGTCAGCGCACACTTCGACGAGGGCGGTTACATCGCGCCCGTCGTGCGCTACGAGGCAGTGCGACTCGACCGCACCATCAAAAATTTCTTCCTCAATCGCGCACGCACGACCGTGGGGCTAAACGTTGCGCCTTCGGCGAGCGTCATCTTCAAGGTGAACTATCTGTTCAATCACACTTCAGGCCCAGTGCCGCGACTGGCGGGCGAACTTGAAGAGGAATTCGGTCTGCGCCTCCTCCCCTTCAAGGGCTACGGGCGCAATGGCTTCAGCAGTTCCTTCACCTATGTCTTCTAAAGGGGAGCTTTATGTCCGGACGGGTAAAACTAATTGCTTGCGGCTTCTTGCTCGCGCTCGTGGCGGGCGTAGTGCTGAGCGCGCGCACGGTTGCGGCGAAGCCCGCCTACATGGATCGCTACAACCGCGACCCGTTGGCGAAGGTAGCGTTGCGC
The DNA here is from genome assembly GCA_031359515.1 of Acidobacteriota bacterium. Taxonomy (GTDB): domain Bacteria; phylum Acidobacteriota; class Blastocatellia; order Pyrinomonadales; family Pyrinomonadaceae; genus QHXQ01. Next base: position 2,919 of record JANMAD010000218.1, read on the forward strand.
GGCAAGTGTACGGTCTGTCACATCGGGCGCGGCGGCGGCGAGCGTAACGATTTTGGCGAAGCGTTCGAGGACACAGGCTTTCGCATCACCCCGAAGCTACGCGAAAAGTTTCCTGCGCACTTCCGCCCGGCGGCCGACGCCGACCGTGCCGCAGACGCGCCGCAAGCTTCAACAGCGCAGCCCTGAACTTCTCAGTCGCCCACGATAGTAAAACTGCGCCTGCGTACCACGCTCGTGGCCCACGCAGGCGCAAAATTTTTATAGCCATAACACTCACACCGCGTCTTCGCTACAGAGGATCGCGGCGACAAGCAAGGGGATCATCAATTCGTGATGGCCCGTGAGCGAATAACCGCGCCCCGCGCCGTCGCTAACAGGGCGGCGCACGACGTTGGTGAGCGGGCGGTAGGATTGGATGAAATCGAAGTTAGCGGTGGTGAAATCGGCGAGTGAGTGGCCGAGGTTGCGGACGAGCGTGACGGTCTTCAAAAACACTTCCGGCAGGATGACGGCCGAGCCGATGTTGAGATAGACGCCGCCGCCGTCAAGTCGGCGTACCAACTCGGCGAGCAGACGAAAGTCAGTGTGCGAAGTTGCGCCGAGACTCGCGCCGTCCACGCTCGGATGAAAGTGCGCGATGTCCGTGCCGATGGACAGGTGCGCGGTGAAAGGCACGCGCGCCGCATAAGCCGCGCAGAGCAATGAGATCTGCGCGTGGGGCGGATTCATCTGCGTCAGCTTGCGGCCCAGTGCTTCACCCAAGCCGATCCCGTCTCGCGCGCCCTCGTGCGCGGCCTCATTCAGCAGCCTGCCCGTCTCTTCCGCCGCGCCGAACGCACCCGCGCCTAAGCTTGCATCCACATCTTCCGAGGTCGAACCAACCAGCGCGATCTCTAAATCATGCACCAGCACCGAGCCGTTGCCGGCGAGGGCGGAGACGAAGCCGCGCTGCATTAAATCAATGATGACGGGCGCGAGTCCCGTCTTGATAACGTGCCCGCCGATACCCCAGATGACGGGCCGCTTGAGCGCACGCGCACGCCGCACCTGCGCGGCGACTGCGCGCAACGACTGCACGGCCAGAATGTCGGGCAGTGTGCGCAGGAACTCTTTGAGTGTGGCATCCGCCTTGACGGGCTGTGCGAAGTCCGCCGCCGACATG
>JANMAD010000246.1:0-3119 GCA_031359515.1 Acidobacteriota bacterium
TTTGCGACCTCAAGTTTCTGGCAGGGCGTGGACGTGCGCGGCGACGCGCTCTCGTGCGTCATCATTGATAAGCTGCCATTTGCCGTGCCCAGCGATCCGGTCGTGGCCGCGCGCCAACGTTTCATCGAGGACGCGGGCGGATCGAGTTTCTACGAGTACAGCGTGCCGCAGGCGATCATCACTTTGAAGCAAGGGCTTGGGCGACTCATCCGCAGCGCGACGGATCGCGGCGTCCTCTCAGTCTTAGACCCGCGTCTGCGCACGCAGGCTTATGGACGACAGTTCCTCAAAAGTCTGCCGCCGTGCCGCGTGACGAGCGACATCGCGGAAGTGGCGCGCGTGTTTGAAGCGCATGAAGCGTTGGCGCGATAATGTCGGCGCGCGGGCGTGTGCTTGAGTTGCGCCCGCGTTGTGCATAGGAGAGCAAAATGAGTCGAGACGAAAGAGAAGACACGACGATCTATAAAGTCGTGGTGAATCACGAGGAGCAGTATTCAATCTGGCCGGCTGACCGCGAGAACGCGCTTGGTTGGAACGACGCGGGCAAGTCGGGCCCGAAGGCGGAATGCTTGGCCTACATCAAAGAAGTGTGGACGGACATGCGCCCGCTCAGTCTGCGTAAGAAGATGGAGCAGTCCGCGGCCGCACACGACATGGGAGAAGGTGATTAAGCGAGTATGGCCGGACAGTTTGAAGTGATGATCGAGCGCAACTTTTCGAGCGCGCATCAATTGCGCGGCTATCAGGGGAAGTGCGAGAACCTGCACGGGCACAATTACAAGATCGAGATTTACGCGCGCGGGCGCGAGTTGGACAACATCGGCTTGCTGATTGACTTCGGCGAGTTGAAGACGGCCGCGGACGAGATCGTGCAGTATTTAGATCATCGCAACATCAACGAGTTGCCGCCGTTCGACGCGGAGGTGAATCCGTCCGCCGAGAACCTCGCGCGCTACGTGCTTGAGCGCGTGGCGGCGCGCGTCGGCGACGAGCGCGTGCAAGTTTTCAAAGTGCGCTGCTTCGAGACGCCGACGAGCGTGGCCACCTATCAAATTGACGATGCCGGTTGAACGTATCTGCGCCCACGTTATGATCGCGTTTCAGGGGGTTGCCGCACCGAATCTCAGCCGGTACTCCGGCGAGTTCATGAAGCCGTTGACCATCGTCCGGAAGTCGCCCGGATGCGTCGTCAGATAGTTGATCCAGCCGTTGAATCCGCCCGTGTCCGGCGTCCGGCGCAGATACCCGTAATACTGTGCTGCCACGAACGCATTGACCGCTTCAAAGTTTTGGCTGACCTGATCCGACTGCACGATGGCGCGCAAGACCTGCGCCCGCGTGAGCGTCCCCCCGTTGAGCCGGTTAAGCAGTTCATTGCTCGTCAACGTAACCTTCGCCGCCCCGTCCGGGTTGGCTGGGTCAGGCGTCGTGATGCTTGTCAGGTTGTAGCGCCCCAAGAGTGCTGCTACGTACTGCGCGTTGGACAATCCACCGTAGGCGCTGACGAACTCCGCCCGTTGCGTGAAGCCGGTGGCGAAGGCCGCCCGCTTGGCGAACGCCTCACTCTGCGTCGCGCCCGTCACCCCGCGCAGGTCGGGCGCGAACTCCGCATACGTCGGCAGCCGGTTGAATGCCACCCGATAGAACACGATCACATAGATGCCCTTGTCCTTAAACTCCGGCGAGCCGAAGAACGCGCCGGAGACGGTGATGCGGTCACACCCGGCCGAGGGACTGTTCGGGTCGGTGTTGTTGACATTGGCACAGCGATTCAAGACGCCTGACCACGGCTCGCCCGCCTCAGGCTCGCGCGCTAGAAAGTCGAGGTACTGCTGCCGGACGAAGAAGGGCGTCGTGAAGATGGGGTTCTGTTGTCCCGGCGTGTCGTTGTCTACGATGGTCACAGTAGCCATGCTTTGCGCGCCGAGGGTCGCCCCGGCCGCGTTATTAAGCACGACTTGGAACGTCTCGTTGCCCTCGACATGCGCATCGTTGATGACCGGGACGGCAAACGTCTTACTCGTCTCGCCCGGCGCGAAGGTGATTGTGTCCAACGCCGTTGCGAAGTCGCAGCGGCCGAAAGCGGCCCCCTGATTGTTGACCGTGTCCGCACAACCAACCGTGAAAGTGTCGCTGTCCGCTGTGCGGTATTCCACCGACGCAGTGCCGGTCGTATCGCCCGTCCGCACGACCGTGATTATTGCTTGTCCCGCACCTTCGCTCACCGTATAGCTGCCGCTGGAAAACTGAATCGTGTTCGCCGTGCCGCCGCTCGGCGTACCGTTGAACGTGCTGCTGAAGTTGCCGCTGAGATTACTGACGCCGAACGAAGAGGGGCTGAACGTATAACCGCTTTTAGATGGGGTCAGATCGTAATTACCGCCCGCCGCTAAATTGGTGAAAGAGAAGTTCCCATTACTGTCGGACTGCTGGGTCAGCGTCGCCGAGCCGCTAAGCTGCAATGTCACGCCGGCTAATCTAGCGCCGGTCTGATCAATCGTTGTTCCGCTGATAGTATAAGTTGGTTGTTGGGCTTGTGTGCCCGGCGTCAGCCAGATGAAAGTTGCCACCAGCCCGCAACCAATGAGCAATGTGCGCCACGAATATCTAAACATCCAAATCTATACCTTTCACTCAAATCGCAGCGTTGCCCGCTGCTAAAGTATCAGCAAATCTCTGGGGTTGGGGGAATGAGAGGAGAGGTTGATAAGGGGGGCAAGCCGCGCTTGAAGTTTGCCCCTTGAGTGGGTTGATAAAAAGACGTTAGCTGGGCAGCGCTACCTAAATGCTCCGCGCAAAAGGTTCTCGCGCGAAGACGAGCGAGCCGCACCATAGCCATGGGGCGCGCTGCCCAGCCAACCTACGCGTCTTTATACTCCGCGCCGACGCCTACGCACGGCGCTCGCTACGCCCGCGAGACCTGTGCCGAGCAACAGCATCGTGGCTGGTTCGGGCACGGACGACTGCGACGCGGCCGTGATCTGACCCGTCACCGAGGCGGTCTGACCGGGATTGATCGCCACGTCGTTGACGGCGAAGCTGAACGAGCCGGTCGTGGTCGTGCCGTTCGGGTTCTGGAACGAGAAGGTGAACATCTGCGGCGTGTTGTTGAAGTCAAC
>JANMAD010000254.1:0-2989 GCA_031359515.1 Acidobacteriota bacterium
GTTTGATCGCGCGGGCAGCGAGCGCGAGCGTGCGCTTGAAGCGCGGTTCGATGCTGCGCTCAACAAGGATGATTTGCGCACGTGGCTGAAGCGTTTGAGCGCGCGGCCGCATCACCTCGGCTCGGCTTATGGCAAAGAGAATGCCGAGTTCATCGCCGCGCAGTTTCGTGCGTGGGGCTACGACACGCAGATCGAAGAGTTCAGCGTGCTGTTCCCGACGCCGAAGACGCGCGTGCTGGAGATGACCGCGCCGGAAAAATTCACCGCGCGTTTGAGCGAGCCGGCGCTCGCTGAAGATGCTACGTCGAATCAGACGGACGAGCAGTTGCCCGTCTATAATGCTTACTCGATTGATGGCGATGTGACCGCGCCGCTCGTCTATGTCAACTATGGTGTGCCGCGCGACTATGAAGAGCTACAGCAGCGCGGCATTGATGTGAAAGGCAAGATCGTCATCGCGCGCTACGGTGGCTCGTGGCGCGGCATCAAGCCGAAGGTCGCGGCCGAGCATGGCGCAATCGGCTGTCTCATCTATTCCGATCCGCGCAACGACGGTTACTATCAGGGCGACGTCTATCCTAAAGGCGCGTGGCGCAATGAGACCGGCGCGCAACGCGGCTCAGTCGCGGACATGCCGACTTTTCCCGGCGATCCATTAACGCCCGGCATCGGCGCAACACCGGACGCCAAGCGGCTCGACATCAAAGACGCGCCCACGCTGACGAAGATTCCCGTCATGCCGATCTCTTACGCGGATGCGCTGCCGCTGTTGCGCGCGTTGACCGGCCCCGTCGCGCCCGACGCCTGGCGCGGCGCGCTAGCGACGACCTATCACATCGGCCCCGGCCCCGCGACTGTCCATCTCAAGCTTGAGTTCAACTGGCAGCGCGTGCCCGCGCGCGACGTGATCGCGAAGCTCAAGGGCGCGGAGCGGCCCGATGAGTGGGTCATACGCGGCAACCATCACGATGCCTGGGTCAACGGCGCGGACGATCCGCTGAGCGGGCAAGTGGCGATGATGGAGGAAGCGCGCGGCGTGGCCGAGTTGACCAAGACCGGCTGGCGGCCGAAACGCACCATCGTCTATTGCGCGTGGGACGGCGAAGAGCCGGGTCTGATCGGCTCGACCGAATGGGTCGAGACACACGCTGACCTGCTGAACAAGAACGCGGTGCTGTATATCAACTCCGACACGAACGAGCGCGGCTTTATCGGTATGGCCGGTTCGCACACCATCGAGAAGTTCATCAACGAAGTGGTGCGCGATGTCACTGACCCGGAGAAGAAAATCTCCGTCTGGGAACGCGCCCGCGCCGCGCAGATCATCTATGGTAGCGCGGAGGAACGACGCGAGGCGCGTGAGCGGCCCGACTTGCGCATCGATCCGCTCGGCTCCGGTTCAGACTACACGCCTTTTCTGCAACACATCGGCATCGCCACGCTCAGTCTAGGTTATGGCGGCGAAGGCGAGACGGGCGGCGTCTATCATTCGATCTTCGATTCGTTCGACCACTATACGCGCTTCGGCGATCCGACCTTCGACTACGGCATCGCGCTCGCGCAGACCGGTGGCCGCGCCGTCCTGCGCTTCGCTAACGCCGAGGTGCTGCCTTACGCCTTCGGTAATCTGGCCGACAACGTTGGGCAGTATGTCCGCGAGGTGTCTAAGCTCGCCGACGACATGCGCGAAGAGTCGCGCGAGAAGAATCGGCGGATCGATGAAAAATTATTCGCCGCCGTTTCTGATCCAACTGAGACCTACGTTGTCCCCACGCCAGACACGGCTGTGCCGTTCATGAATTTCGCGCCGTTGCAGAACGCGCTGGCGCGTTTGCAAGAGAGTGCGCGGGCCTACGACGCCGCGCTGAAGAACATGTCGGCGCAGGGGCGCACGCTCGCGCCGGGGGCGCAACGCGCGCTCGACGAGGCGTTGAAGCAGACGGAGCGTGCGATGATGCGTGCGCAGGGATTGCCACGTCGCCCGTGGTTCAAACATCAGATTTACGCACCCGGTTATTACACGGGCTACGGTGTGAAGACTCTGCCGGCCGTGCGCGAAGCGCTTGAACAGCGCAACTGGCCGGAAGCCGAGCAACAAATCGGTCTCGTCGCCGAGACCATCACGCAGATGGCGGCAGCGATTGACCGCGCGACCGCGCTGACGCAAAACAGTAATTGATGAAGTTGCACTTGAGTTATGTGGCAGGAAAATAATCACGGCGGGCGTATGTGCTCAACATACGCTCGCCGTTAACTTTGCGCTTAGCCTAAGCGAAACGCACGAGGCGGGGATAGAGGAAAATATTATCCACGCAAGCACACGAAGCAACACGAACCAGACACCAAACACTTTCGTGCGTTTAGCTTCGTGTGGTTTCGTGGATCATCTCCTCTGGTGCTCTAATCTTATATGGTTTGAATTAGGTCTCGACTACGCGCGTGGTAAGTCCCAACCACTGGCCGTTTGCGCTGCGGCCGATCACGTACACGTCCATGCTGATCCGGCCGAGGCGATAGACGCGCGCGTCCGCCAGATTCGTTTGCAGCCATAGCAACAGGGTTTGATAGCGACGCACGCTCGCTAGCTGCTCGGCACTCTTCCCACGCGCCTCTGTTGTGGCCGCGCGAAAGAAATCTTCAAGCCGCACAGTCTCGACGGGGGTGATCGCGTCGTGCGCAGTCAAACGGCATAAGGCTTCGTCCGTAAGCTCAACCTCGCCGGGCCATTGCACCGGCGTAAACGGGGCGTCGGTCTCACTCATAAAGAGAAGACCGGCGGCGGCCTGCGCGAGTTCGGTTAGCAGTTGCTCGTCGCTTTTCATCGGGCGTGGGAAGACTTAAACAGCCTTGGGCGCGTAGTTAGGTCAGTACCGCCTGCGGTAGCGGGCGGGTGCTGCGCGCAACCGACCCGCCCGCTACCGCAGGCGGTACTGACCTAACTACGCGCCCAAGGCTGTTTAAGTCTTCCCATGCCCGATGAAAAGCGACG
>JANMAD010000257.1:0-3669 GCA_031359515.1 Acidobacteriota bacterium
TAAACTAACATCGTGCGCGCAACAATAGAGAGGTCGGCGGAGACGGAAGCGGTCATGCTTCCCTCACCCGCCGACCTCGATTCGTCTCCGGCCGACCCGCAACCGCCCTGCACGCTCGCCACGTTGCCGCTCGGCGCGCGACTCATCCTGCGTTGTCGCAAAGACTGGCGCACGGCGACGGTCGCGGCTATCGCGCCCGACTGCATCACACTCTCTGTCTGCTCACCATCCGGTCACACTTACCGCGTGCGTCGTCCGCCTGATGCCGCGCTCAGCTTCGACGGTCACTTCCCCATCCTCGGCGCGGGCGACGCACTCTGTTGGCGCGCAGCCCTCGCGCGCTACGACGTGCGCTGGTGAACGTGCCCCGCAACGCGCTCCGCACGCGCCCGCCGTCGTCCGTTAATCTATTTGAAGTCAAAGCTGAGCCGGCCGCTATAGGCGCGCGGGCGACCGATGGTCGTGCCGGAGAAGACGCTCTCGAACGTGATCAGATAGAACTTATCAAACACGTTCTCGACGTTGAACTGCCCGCGTACACCGACGTGCTCATTTAAGGCGAACTCTTTGCCGACCGAGAAATTGAAGACTGTGTGCGGGTGAATGAACCCGCGCTCGAAGTTTACCTGATCAAGAATCTTATCCGGGAAGTCGGCGGCAAACTCATCGCGCATCACGCCCGGCTCAAGTTCGACGCTATAGCCGCTATCGTGCCGGCCCAAGAGAGCGACGAAAAAGTGGTGCGGCAAAAGATCGTAGCGCGTCTCGAAGACGGCCGTGTTGCGTTGATCCTCTTCGATCTTGATCTGCTGCCCGGCCCGGCTAAGCGTATCCAACGCTTCGCCGAGGAACAGTCCGCCGTTGATCGGCGCAAAGCCGTAGATGTGCAGATTCGTGTAGCTCAAGAAACCGGAGAAGCCATGCACGCGCGCGACATCAAGCCGCGTCTCCACGCCTTTCGAGCGTGAGCGCGCGAGGTTGGCGGGAAAGATGATGCCGGTCTCAAGAAAGTTGGTGATCTCCGGTGGACTGTTCAGACGACGATAGTAATAGTCGGCATCGAAGCGCACGAAACGGCCGAGCTGTTGCTCGAAGCCGACATCAACCTGCAACTCGCGGCTGACGCGCACGGGCGCACCCGCCTCTTCGCCTTCCTCGCTCGCCGGACTGAACACACGCGCCTCTTCCGACGACGAGAGCAACAGGTTTTCGAGCGCGGGCGTCTCCATAAAGCGCGCGAACGAGCCACGCAAGACCGTGCCCGTGTGCGCGATGCGATAGGCTGCGCCGAGTCGTGGGCTGACAAAGTTTTTATCAACCCGGAAATGGTAAGAGTCGAAGCGCACACCGAGATCGAGGGTCAGATTGTTGGTGGCGTTGATGTGGTCTTGGATATAGGCAGAGCCTTCCGTACCGGTCTGGTGCGCGCGGAAGAAGAACGGGTGCGCGAGCGTGAACTCCTGCGCCTCCTCGGTCAAGTCCGGTTGCGTTTCAAGCAACTTTTCGAGGTCGGTGATCGCGAACGTGAACGATTCGGTGACAGGGAAGCGTGTGAACTCGAAGCCGGCCTTGATCGTGTTATGCCCGACGAAATGTGTAACTGAGCCGAGCGCGCCGATGTTCGATTGATGGCGCGACTGTTCGGCAAAGACTGGTGTGGCGAGCGCGTTGCTGCGTAGCTTCGCCGAATTGTAACGCTGGTAGAACGCGAGGTAGCTGACCGTGTTCGGCGAAAAGACGTGCTGCCAAGAGAACGACTCCATGTTATCGCCGGTGCGCCGACGTTGATCTTGGCCGGCCTCTTCTTGCTCAGGCAGGTTGGGCACGTCGAAGCGTTGGCCGTCGAGGAAGAAGTTGGCGCGCAGCAAATCTTTCGCGTTGGCTTGATAGTCGAGTTTGAAAAAGCCTTTGGCGGACGTGCCGTGATTGTGAAAATTTTCGAGCGCGGGCGGATCGAGGAAGCGGTCGGTGGTCGTCGCCGCCGCGCTCATGAAGTAGCCCCACTTGCGCGTGTGCCCGCCGAAATCGAACGAGCCTTCGTGCGTCTGAAAAGTGCCGCCCGAATAACTGACGCTGCCCGCCTTCGGAATCTCCAACCCTGAGCGCGTGTTGACGGCGATGAGGCCCGCCAGCTTGTTGCCATACTCGGCGGGCACGTTCGCGGTCGTCACCTCAACCGAACGGAAGTTGCGCGGGTCGGGCGAGGCCGCGAAGGCCGCGGCGATGGTGTCTGTGACCGGCACGCCGTCAATCGAGTATTGAATCTGATATTCGATGCCGCGCGCATGCAGCCGCGCATTGGCGTCGAGCGTCATGCCGGGCGCGGTGGCGATCAGTGGCTCGGTCGCGCGACTCGGCTGCGCGGTCGGGAACGTCTCGATGCGGTTACGATCAATCACGACGCTCGGCGCGGTCTTTTCCACGTCGAGCAGTTCACGCTCGCTCACGACGTTGACCGTCGAAGCCACTGGCGCGACGCTCAACTGCACGTCCGTCCGTTGCACCAGACTTGATCTGATTATGACCGCGCGCATCGTGCGGGCGAATCCGCTCGCGTCAATGCTCAGCGTGTAAGGATTGAACGGCACGTCAACCAACTGATAGTTGCCTTGCGCGTCGCTCACGGCCGTCTGTTCGTAATTCGTGAGCGCGTTCGTCAAGCGCACCGTCGCGCCCTGCACGACCGCGCCATGCTCATCCGTCACCGTGCCGCGCACGAAGCCGGCGTTCGTCTGCGCGTGCGCCATGCTGATTAAAACGGCGGCGAGCAGCCCGCCGGCCCTGAGCCACAACTTGAGATGTTTCATTTGTCTGCTTCCTTGTAGGTGCGTATTGAAGCTGAAAGTTTTGCGTTCTATGTCACCGCCGAGCTTAGTGCCGACAGTTCATCTACTACCAGCCGCCGTAGATAAACGCACGCCGCTCGCCCGTTTCGTCTGCGCGCCGAAACGGGTTATTATATGTGGTTCGCCGACGTGCCAAATCGTTCACTGTGCGCGCCGTGCGTTCCTTTACGACATGAATCAAGAAGCGATCACGGTGCGCGGGGCGCGCGTTAACAATCTCAAGAACGTTGATTTCGACATCCCCATCGAGCGGCTGACGGTTGTGACGGGCGTGAGCGGCTCGGGTAAATCGTCGCTCGCGTTCGACACGGTTTATGCCGAAGGGCAACGCCGCTACGTCGAGTCTTTGTCGTCTTACGCGCGCCAGTTTTTAGAGCGCATGGACAAGCCGGACGTGGACGAGGTGCGCAACATCCCGCCCGCCATCGCCATCCGGCAGAAGAACTCCACGCGCAACCCGCGCTCGACCGTCGGCACACAGACGGAAGTTTACGACTACCTGCGGCTCTTGTACGCGCGCGTCGGCACGACGATCTGCCGCATCTGCGGGCGCGAGGTACATAAGGACTCGCCCGATTCGGCAGCAAGTGAAATTTTAGCGACGCTCGCCGAAGGCACACGCTTCTACGTCCTCTTTCCCGCCGCCGCCGGTCTCCGCCGCGAAGAGACGAACAGCAACGGCGCGAAGCCGAAGAGCGGCAAAGGCCGCAAGAGTAAAGCAGAGACGGGCACAAACGTACTTGACCAACGGCAGATCGTCGCGCACGTCATGAGCCTCATGCAGCGCGGCTTCACGCGCCTGTACAGTGAAGGTGAAACGATT
>JANMAD010000263.1:0-7460 GCA_031359515.1 Acidobacteriota bacterium
TTGTGACAGCTACTACCGGAGCAAGCGCGCCGATAGTGGGGGAACAGACGCCTGACTGTTGGGTGCATGAATAACTGTGCCGCTAGTCTCGCACAAACAGCCGTTAGTTTGCACGAAAAACCGCGCACTCAGCCCGCCGACTGCGGCGATAAGATGAACTGGCCGAGGTGCGGCCCCGCGAAGTTAGCGGTCACGCGCAACGCCAACGCCAATGCCGCCCGCGTCTCTTCGGGCGCAAGGACGGCGTCCACGAAGCCGCGCGCCGCCGCATACTTTGCGTCCAACTGCTGCTCGTAATCGGCCCGCACTTGCGCCATCTCCGCTTGCAGTTGCTCGTCCGGCGCTTGGCCCGCGCGCTTCAACTTGTCGAGTTGTGTGCCGAACAAAGCCTGCACGGCCGAGTCGCCCTCCATCACGCCCATGCGCCCGGTCGGCCAACTGAAGATGAAGTCGGGGTCGAAGCCCTGTCCCGCCATCGCGTAATAGCCCGCGCCCGAAGCGTGATTGATCGTCAAGACGATCTTCGGCACGCTCGCCGTCGCCATCGCTTCGACGAAGCGTGCGCCCGCGCGGATGATGCCGCTATGCTCGGCCTCCGCGCCGACCATGAAACCGGAGACATCCTGGATGAAGACGAGCGGCGTGCGCTGGCGGTCGCACACGTCTATGAAGTAAGCGACCTTCTCAGCCGACTCCGTATAGACGATGCCACCGAATTTGGGCGGGCCGGTTTGCGCCCGCAGCAGGCCGCGACTGTTAGCGATGATGCCGACCTGTATGCCCTCTATGCGCGCGTGCCCCGTGATCATCTCTTTGGCGTAGTCGGCTTGAAACTCGTCCAGGTGGCCGTCGTCAATGATGCAGGCCAACACGGCCCGCGCGTCATAAGGCTGCCGGTGATCTGCGGGAATGAGATCATACAATTCTTCGGCCGGTCGCCCTGCTGCCTTACTCTCCGCGAGCGACAACGCACTCAATTGTGGCGGCGGCAACTCCGACACGAACTCTCTGATCTTCGTCAGACACGCTTCGTCATTCGCCACCCGATAATGCGCCACGCCGGACACTTCAGTGTGCGTGCGTGCGCCGCCGAGGGTTTCGTTGTCAATCGTCTGCCCGGTCGCGCCTTTGACTAGATTCGCGCCGCCCAAGCCCATGAACGAAGTCCCTTCGACCATGATGATCGTGTCCGAGAGCGCGGGCAGGTATGCGCCGCCCGCAACGCACGGCCCCATCACGGCCGCGATCTGCGGCACGCGCAAATAGCGCCGCATGATCGAGTTGTAATAGAAGATGCGCGCCGCGCCGTACTGACCGGGAAAGACGCCGCCTTGATAAGGAAGATTCACGCCCGCCGAATCCACCAGATAAATGATCGGCACGCGCGAGCGCATCGCGATCTCTTGTGCGCGGAGAATTTTCTTGATCGTCTCGGGCCACCACGAACCGGCCTTCACGGTCGCGTCGTTGGCCACGACCACCACCTCGCGCCCGCCGACGCGGCCGACCACGGTGACGACGCCGACACCGGGCGCAGTGCCTTTGTAATCGTCATACGCGACGAGCAGCCCGATCTCTTGCGCGTAAGCGTCCCTGTCCAACAGCAGCGCGAGGCGTTCGCGGGCGGTGAGTTTGCCTTGTTGGTGCTGGCGCTCGATCTTGTCTGCGCCGCCGCCGCGCCGGAGCGTGGCTTCAAGCTCGCGTAGCTCGTCAACCAGTGCGCGCATGCGTGTCGTGCGCGGCTCAAGCGTGACCGGTCGTGCGTCGGACTTCATACGTGTGCGGACTCGAACGACCCCTCAGGCGCAACGCGGCCCAAATTCGTTCGCACTATTAATTTCAGAGTTCTCGGATGCCGCCAAAATAGCATAGGAGCGCGACGTTCGCCAACGTAGATAACATCCACAGTTTTTACATGGTCAGGTAACCTGTCGTAACTCTGCGCTGGTTAAGCACATCAACAGGAGGGCGAAGTCATAAGGAGAGCAATCCTGCTCTTGTAGGAGGCTGAAGCAGGGGTCGGCAATGTCTGGCCGCATTGGATTTTACAACTGGACTGCTTGCACTATGAGTAACGGAAAGTATGTGCCTTGCGGCAACAGCATTAGGGGCAGTTCCCTGCGACGCAGCACGTCTCACCACGCAGCGCCCCAAGCCCTTCTTTAGCGATAATCGGCACCATCAACAGCCCGGCCACCGGATCAGACCACCACCAGCCGAACAGCGCATTGAGCACGAGACCAACAAGCAGGATGGCTGACAGATACGCGCATAGGTCGGTTTGCCGTGCGTCGGCTTGCAGCGCCCGACTGTTGATGTTCGCCGCGACGCGCCGCTTTGCCCGCGCTAGCAGCGGCATCACGACAAGTGACAAGGCAGCGATGCCGATGCCGATATAGCTCGCGGCCGGCGGCTCGCGCATGACGAGAGACTTAACCGCGTCGAAGGCGATGTAAGCGGCAAGCAGCAGGAAACTGCTGCCGACAAGTCTGAGGGCGATACGCTCTCGTTGTGCGCCGCGCTCGCCATCGCGCAAGCGCCACAATAGAACCGCGCCGGATGATGTTTCGATCACCGAATCAACGCCGAAGCCGATAAGCGCGATGCTGCCCACCAATAATCCCGCACCGATGGCCGCGCCGGCCTCAAGCGAGTTCCACGCGATAGTGAGATATTCGAGCTGCCGCCCGCGTCGCACATGCGCGGCGGGCGGCACGGCGTTGTTGATCGCTGCCGTACTCATAAACTTTCCCTAGAACGAAATGCTGTAATTCCCGCCGGGATGCCGCCCGCGCTCGAATATCACTCCGAACTGATGCCGCCCGCGTGTGTAATTCGCCGTCGGATGAACGCGCACCCCGTCAAAGAGAATTGTGGCCGCCCAACGCTCCTTGAAGTTGATGTTCAAGCCGCCGATAATTCTCGCTCTATCTTCAAACGTCCCATAAGCCACGCCGACGTAGGGCGCAAGGGGTAAGCCCGTCTGGTGCTTCAGGCTCTTACTAAGAGTTGCATAGAACGACTGACCGGAGGGTGTGCCGATGCGGTCGGAGCTTGTGCCGAGAATCAACGCCGGCCGCCTGTGCGTCTCGGTTACGGCGACCACATTCGCCAACGGCGAGACTTTGCCGGCCAGTGGGTTGTATTCAACTCCGGCGGTGAAGCGTGGGTGAAACCTGTACGTCAGCGTGTTGCGCCATTTCGCCCGATCAATCGTATGCGAGATGACGCGCACGCCATACGTCCATTTGCTTGCGTCTTGTTGTCCTGTCCCGCTCACGGCGCGACCTTCGCCCGGTCAAAGCGGTCAAGACGGAACTGACGACGCCTCACTTGCTTTCTGTTTGACGGCCGCCGTTTGCTCACGCTCGCGCTTGCGCTCATTCGCCGCCGTCTTTTCGGCGGTTGCGAGCATTGCTTCAACCTGTTTTTTCAGGGCGGCTTGGTTGACGATGCCGGAGATTACTTTCGCAATGCGTCCGTCTCGCCCGATGATGACCGTGCCCGGCAACGCTGCGCCCAAACCAAAGCGCAGCATGTCGGCTGTGGTCGCGCCCGTCCAGACGGGAAAGTTAAGGCGCGTTTCTTTGATGAACTGCAAAACTTTGGCGCGCTCTCCCGCCTCGTCCGCCGACGCCCCGACAACTTGCACGCCTAAAGCTGCATATTCATTTTGGATCGCCGCCAGATCGGGCATCTCTTTCCGGCACGGCACACAATATGTCGCCCAGAAGTTTAAGATGACGATGCGCCCTTTGAGCGCGCTTAACCGTTGCTCTGTGCCGAACGGGTCTCTGAGCGTCAACTCAACTTCTTGGCCGACGCTGTTCGCGGCTTCCTGTTCCGCGCGGCTTACTGCCAGCACTTCCAGCGCATCAACCCGAATCACACTCGCGTCTTTCTTCGTTTGCACCGTGCCTGTCACGGCCACACGCTTGCCGACAAATTCCAGCCAATTCTTGCCCGGCAGGCGAAACTTTGCTTGTGCTAACTGATACAGAGTGAACTTGTCGCCCGCACGCACCGCGAGCAACGTCGGGTCGCCGTTTGCGACGCACGATTGCGATTTCAGTAAATCTTCCGCCGTGCCGAATTCAACCTTCATGCGGTCAGCCTGTGCCCAACAATCGGCACAGCAGACAACTTGCCCTTCCAGCCGCATACTTGCGCTCTGCGCTGCCGTCTGCGCAGTCATAACAAGACAGAGCGTCAAACCTACGAATAATCGTTTCATATACAAATCTCCCTTGAACTGAGAAATAAAGCGCGCTGCACGTTGCACTCAAGCGGAGGCGCAGAAGCACAGTTTATTAGCCGGTGATTTCTGAATGCGCCGGATGGAAAGTTGTTCAGTAGGCTGTATAACGCTCAGGTGGCTCACAACATTTTAAGCAACGCATTCACGTTCGCCTTCTCCGGCAAACCTTCGAGGATGATGACGCTTGTGCCTTGCCGCTGCATGACGATTAAACCATCGTTAGTGGTATGCCAGACAGTGCGTGTGAGTGCGGGCACGCTCAAATGTGCATCAAGTTGTGCGTCCTTGTAGCGCCGTTCGGTGCGCTTGGCATAGGCGGCGAAGAACTCCTGCGCATCATGCTCTGTATCCCAGACAGTTGATTGGGCAAGCAGCACGCGCCCGTCGCTCTTTTGTTCATAGACCGCGTAACGGTCGCCGCCCCAACCGGCGGCGGCGCGCTCGGCATCACTGGTGGGCTGCACGTACTCGGCGAGTATCTGATAGTAGTTCCACTCGCCGTTCACATCGTAATCGATCCGTCGCCAGCCCGCGCCGAGTGCGCCAGCGATGTCCGGCAGATTGAGTTTGACCGGCGCTTCGTGCGCGAAATATTTATCTGGGTGCAAGACCTGTTCAGTTGATTGCGGCAACTCGGTGAAGGCCCGCGAGACCTGCGCCCAACCGCCCTGTCGGTAGAGTTGCTGCACCCACGGCAGACCTTGCTCGTAAGGAAAAAGCAGCGATTCGCGTAGCGCACGGGGCGCGTTGTCGATCTGCTCGGTCGAGCCGCCGCCGCTCATTGACTTCATCATCGCGGCGGCGCGTTTGATGTCGCGCCGCACGTATAAGATCATCACCAACATCGCGTCGCCTTCGACGAGCGCATGCGCGGCCAGTTCGGCATCCGAGTCGCCTTTCGCCCAATGCTCCAAGCGGCGCAAATTGAAATGCTGGTCTTGCAAAGCGTGGGTCAGTTCGTGCGCGATGACGGGCTGTTGCTCATCCGGGTTAACCCAGTCGGCGAGATAGAAGATTTGCGTCTTGGGATCGTAGTAGCCCATGACCTGTTCGGTCAGGAGTTTGATGGTGAACGGGCGCAACTGAAAGTCAACCGGCACGAGGCCAAACTTCTTGAGCGCCAATTCCGCGGCGCGCAATTCCTCCGGCGTTGTCTCTTCGTCGAGATTCTTGACGAGCGCACGTTCGATCTCCGCGCGCGTCTGCGAGCCGCTTTTGACCGGCCGCAGTACCGACAGTTTTCTTAGCTCGCTCGCCTCGCGCAGCACCTCATCGGTCGCGGCAGCGATGGCCGCGCCTCTGGGGTTGACGCTCGCTGGCGGCGGCGCGCTCGCCACCTGCGCACGCACCAACCCCGCACCGCAGAGCCACATGCACAGGCACGCAAAGGCAAAAGCCCGCGCCGCGCGCCGCCTCGACCGCGATCTATTTTGCTTTGACATCCTGAACCTTTCGCTCTTATAGTCCGCTCACAAGTAGCGTACAAGTTTACTGTAGTTGGCGACAGGCGGAAGCGCAACGTTAGCGAGAGGCTTTTCGCGTATGACTGAACTGGCGCAAGACGACGCACTGCTGGACATCTGGCACGAGACATCCGTGCGCGTGCGCTACGCCGAGACCGACCGGATGGGCGTCGTCTATCACGCCAATTTTCTCATCTGGTTCGAGATCGGGCGCACCGAGTTCTGCCGTGCGCGCGGCTTCGCCTATCGCGAGATGGAAGAGAATGAAGAGGCGTTTCTCGTCGTCGCCGAAAGCTATTGCCGTTATAAAGCGCCTGCCTATTACGACGACGATCTGATCGTACGCACGCACATCACCGAATTGCGCCGCCGCTCAGTGCGCTTCGGCTACGAGATCGTGCGCCCCGCCACAGGACAAATAATTGCGGAGGGCGAGACGGGCCACGTCGTCACCGACGCGCACGGGCGCGTCCGCTCGATGCCCGAACAATATCGCTTGCTCCTCTCCGCCGTGCCCGAAGAAGACATGCACACCTCGCAACTTCCGACCCGCGCCGGGCGCGTGCCCGAAGACACAGCGCCGTAAGAAAGTAGGCAGCAGGCAGTAAAGAAGGCCGCTGGTTGATGCGCCATCGTTAGAATGCGACGGGCGTATTCTACCAGCGGCCTTGCTACTTGTCTTTTACTGCCTACTGCCTACTGTTTGTTACTTCACGCCGAACGTGCCGGTGAGCAGCGCCGTGCCCCAGTGAATTTTGATCTCGGCTGTGCCGCTCTTGTCGGCCAGCGCGACCATTAATTGATCCGCCGAGTCCGCCGCCTTCTCCAGTTTCAACGGCGTCTCGGCCGCATAGCCTTCGCGCAGAGGCGGTGCGCCCCAGACGCCCGTCTTTGGATGGAAAGCCAACGTCCACGTATCGTCGCCGGTCTTGCGCACCCAGAGCGTGTACTTACCGGCCGTCAACTCTTTGCCGCCCACCACGAGCGTGCCATCGGTTTTAATCTCTGTCGCCTCGTTCATGCCCAGCCGCCAGACCATGCCGGTCGTGGCCTGCGCCAACAGGTCGCGCCCTTGCAGGCTCGGCCGGCCGTAGTTGATCGAAACCTTTTTGCCGTTCACGGTCGCCTCGGCGTCGGCGCGCTTCCCGCCCTGCGCTACGCATGCCACCGCCAGCACCAATACTAGACCCGCGCTCATTAATTTACGCAGACTCATCCTTATTCTCCTTCACGATTCATGTAGTAAAGACAGGCGCGTGATCGTGCGTGCGCGCCCCGTCGTCTCGTCTATGTCAACGACGGCAGCGTTAATACGCACGCCGTCAAGCGCATGTTCAGCGCGCCGGGCTGTCACGGACGTGAAACGCGCGATCACGTCGTCCGCCTTCATGCCGATTACGCCCGCGTGGCTGCCGGTCATGCCGATGTCCGTTAGATAGGCCGTGCCGCCGGGCAGGATTTGTTCGTCGGCGGTCTGCACGTGCGTATGTGTGCCTGTAACCGACGAGACGCGCCCGTCGAGGAAACGTCCCATCGCCATTTTCTCCGAAGTCGCCTCGGCGTGCATGTCCACGATCCGCACGCGCACATCCGCTGGGATCGCATGCACAAGTTCGTCCGCAATGCGGAAGGGATCATCGGCCGCGCCCATGAAGACGCGCCCGATGAAATTCAGCACAGCGACGCGCACACCGCGCACCGCACCGATCCAAATACCTTTGCCGGGCGTATGCGGTGGA
>JANMAD010000269.1:0-4159 GCA_031359515.1 Acidobacteriota bacterium
ATCGGGGGCAACGAAGAGGCCGCGCTGCTGTCCGGCATCAACGTCAAATTATACAAGACGATGGTGTACGGCATCGCCGGTTTACTCAGTGGGCTGGCGGCCATCCTGCTGACGGCGCGCCTGAATTCGGCGCAACCCATCGCCGGAATGTCGTATGAGTTGGACGCGATTGCCGCGACGGTCATCGGCGGGACAAGTCTGCTCGGCGGTGAAGGGACGGTCGTGGGGACTCTGATCGGCGCGTTGATTATGGCAGTCCTCAGAAACGGCCTTAACCTCTTAGGTATCTCATCTTTTATTCAACAAGTCGTGATCGGCTCGGTCATCATCGTCGCTGTGCTGATTGATATGGGGTTAAAGCGGCGCGGGAAATAGAGCGTCAGGCTGAACTGAGCGAGTCCGCGCACGCGGACGGGCAGAATAAAGCCCGGCATGGAGCGCAGCGCAATGCCGGGTCAATGCGAACCACATCAACCAAGCCCGTGAAACGGGCGGCAGAGGATAGGAAACTATGTCGCAATCCTACGTCAACCTCCTCTATCACATCATCTTTGCCACGAAAGGCCGCGAGCCTGTGATCACCGAAGCACACCAACCGCGACTTTATGAATACATTGGCGGCATCGTCCGCAAACAAGGTGGTATTGCGTTGGCGGTGGGCGGTATTGAAGACCACGTCCATCTGTTCGCAAAACTGCGACAAGACAAGGCATTGTCTGACATGATTCGAGACTTCAAAGCTTACTCATCGGGGTGGATGCACAAAGTCTTCCCGGATTTAAAGGACTTCACCTGGCAGAACGGGTACGGGGCTTTTACCGTTAGCGCATCACAAGCCGAAAGCGTGCGGGAGTATGTCGAAGGCCAGAAGGTGAGACACCGGCAGCACTCGTTTCAGAGCGAGTTCGTTAGTTTTTTGCGAGCGAATAAGGTCGAATTTGACGAGAGGTATCTGTGGCGGTAATCGAACGATGCGCGCTGCCGCCCATTTCATGGGCTTGCTATTTATTCTTCGAGTTACCCAGCACTCGCAAAGCCTCGTGCCGGGCTTTACTCTGTCCGTCCGCGTGCGCGGACTCGTCCCGGATAGCTTCAAAATCGTCCAGACATCAGCGTGTTAAGGAGAAACGTCTATGAAGAAGAGTCTGATCCTGTTTGTTCTGTTAGGAATGCTGGCAATCACTTTTATTAGTTGCCAGCGCGGCGGCAACCAGACCGGCGGCGGTGCGCCAAGAATCGCGCTCGTGATGAAGACCGCGAACAACCCCTTCTTTATCGAGATGCAAAGGGGAGCCGAAGAGGAAGCCAAAAATTTGGGCGTCAATCTGATCGTGCAGGCAGCGGATCGCGAGGTTGATGTCGAGAAGCAGATGCAGATCGTCGAGAATTTGATTCAAACCAAAGTCGCGGCGCTGTGCGTCACGCCGAGCGGCTCGCGCGAGATCGTCCCGGCCATCAACAAGGCCAACGGCGCGGGCATTCCCGTGCTTGTCATAGATACGCGCGTTGATGCCAAAGCCTTGAGCGAGTCGCAGGGTAAGATCGCGACCTTCATCGGCTCGGACAACTACGAGGGCGGCAAACTCGCCGGAGAGTTCATCGCCAAACGATTGGGGGGCAAAGGCAAGGTGGCGGTGCTGGAAGGCATCCCCGGCCACGAGACCGGCGACTCCCGGCTGCGCGGTTTCCGCGAGGCCATCAAGGCGACGCCGGGCATTGAGATCGTCGCCTCGCAGACCGCGAATTGGGAGCGCGATCAGGGCTTCAACGTCTTCCAGAACATCCTGCAATCACATCCCGACGTGCAGGCCGTGTTCGCCTGTAGCGATCTGATGGCGTTGGGGGCGGTCGAAGCGATTGCCGCCGCGAAGAAGACCGGGCAGATCACGGTCGTCGGCTTCGACGCCTCGGACGAAGCACGTAAGGCCGTCACGCAAGGCACGATGGACGCCACCGTCGCGCAGTCGCCCTCGGCGATGGGCGCGCTGGCGGTGGAGAACGCTTACCATCTGATCAAGGGAGAGCAGATCAAAGACGAAATCGTCGTGCCTATCAAACTGATCACGAAAGAAAATGCAGGCGACACAAGCAAATGAGCGGAGCAGGAGCAAAGGACAGATGAATAAGAGGCTAGGCATTGGCGTGATCGGCTTGGGCCGGCTGGGCAGTTCGTATGCCAAATATCTTAATGGCCGCATTGATGGCGCACGTCTGGTGGCCGTGTCGGACGTGAACGAAGCTGCCGCCGCGTCGCTCGGAGCAGAGTTGGGCGTCTCCAAACAATATGGCCGTTATCAAGATTTGATCGCTGATGAAGAGGTTGCGGGCGTCGTCATTGTCAGCCCCACCAGCACGCATCAGGAGATCGTGCTTGAAGCAGCGAAGCGTGGTAAAGCGATTTTTTGTGAGAAGCCTCTGTCAATCTCTCTGGCAGCGGCGCGCGAGATGTTTCGCGTCATCGAGCAGACCGGCGTGTTCTTCCAGATGGGTTTTATGAGGCGGTTCGATAAAGGGTATGTGGCAGCCAAGCGAAAGATTGAAGAGGGCGTCATCGGCACGCCGGTCGTCTTCAAATCATCCTCGCGTGATCCTTACCGTCCAAGCCTTGAATATCTCGACCCCGCGCACAGCGGCGGCTTGTTCGTTGACTGCGGCATCCATGATCTCGATCTCGCGCGCTGGTACATGGGCGAGATCGCAAGCGTGTACAGCATCGGCGGGACGCTGGCGTACCCGGAGATGAAAGAGATCGGCGACATTGATAACGCCGTCACGAGCCTCTATTTCAAGAGCGGCGCGCTGGGCGCAATTGATCTCAGCCGGAACGGCGTCTACGGCTACGATATCCGCACGGAAATTCTCGGCACCGAGGGCACGCTCAAAATTGGGTACTTGCGCGAAACCCCGATTCTGGTGATGACCAAAGACGGCATCACACACGACACAGTGCCCTATTTCACCGAGCGCTTTGAACAGTCCTACATGACTCAACTTCAGAGCTTCGTGGAAAACGTCCTGCAAGGCAAACCGCCCTCCGTCACCTGCGCCGACGGCGTCGCAGCATTACAAGCCAGCGCGGCTGCCACCCTGTCATTCAAGGAAAACCGCCCTGTGAAAATACAGGGTGACGAAATCTTTTGAGCCGACGTGAGTATCAGGAGATAAAGATGAAGATAAAGGTTGGGAATGCGCCGGTGAGCTGGGGCGTGATGGAAGTTGCCGACTGGGGCGAGCAGATACCTTACCGTCGAGTGCTTGATGAAATATCTGAAGCAGGTTACGCGGGGACGGAACTGGGGCCTTACGGCTATTTCCCGACAGAGCCGGACGAGTTGACGCCGGAATTATCCGCACGCGGGCTGCAACTGGTCGCCAGCTTCGTCCCCGTTCCGCTGGCTCATGCGGAACGCCACGAGGCGGGTTATCAGGAAGCAATGAAGGTTGCCGACTTACTGGCGCAGTCCGGCGCGCGTCTGATCGTGTTGGCCGATGAGATGAGCGAGGCGCGCATGGCCGTATCGGGCCGAGTTGACGGAGCGCGCGACGGGATGAGCGACGCGCAGTGGGACGATGCGGCGCGGATACTCGCGCGCATCGGCGAGGCTTGCAGCGAACTTGGACTGTCCGCGGTTTTTCACCACCATGCCGGAACGTTCGTCGAAACGCCGCAAGAGATCGCGCGCCTGTGCGAAAGCACAGACCCCGACCGGCTCGGCCTCTGCCTCGACACGGGCCACTATTTCTTCGGCGGTGGCGACCCCGTGGATGCGGTGCGTTTGTACGGCTCGCGCATTCGCCATCTTCATCTGAAGGATGTGCAGCTTCCGGTCTTGGATGCCGCGCGCCGCGACAAAGTCGGCTTTCTTGAGGCGGTGCGGCGCGGCGTGTTCTGCGAGCTGGGTGAGGGCGCGATTGATCTCAGTCGTGTCATTCAAGACTTGAGTGCGGGCGGCTATTCAGAGTGGGCTATCGTTGAGCAAGACATGGACACTCGCAATTCAGAGGTGAAGCCTTTTGAGAGCGCCGTCCGCAGCCGCCAGTATCTTAAAAATGTGATTGGGATTTGATCTTTTATAGCCAGTTGCAATTGGATGTAACCCGAAGCCGTGAGTCAGGAAGTCAGTACCGCCTGCGGTAGTGGGCGGGTGACGGTTTCGCT
>JANMAD010000273.1:0-3289 GCA_031359515.1 Acidobacteriota bacterium
TTCAGATCACGCCCTGGACGGTCAAGGTTGATGGCGAAACGGTGCGGGTCCACGTCTGGGACTTCGGCGGTCAAGAGATCATGCACGCCACGCACCAGTTCTTCCTGACACAGCGCAGCCTCTACGTGCTGGTGCTAAACGGGCGCGAAGGCGGCGAGGACGCAGACGCGGAATACTGGCTCAAGCTCATCGAGAGTTTCGGCGACGAGTCGCCCGTCATCGTGGTGCTGAACAAGATCAAAGAGCATCCCTTCGACGTGAATCGTCGCGCCCTGCAACAGAAGTATCCGGTGCGCAGCTTCATCAAAACTGACTGCGCAGACGAAACCGGTCTCGCCGAACTGCGCCGTGCCATCGAGCGCGAGACGGATCAACTCGCACACCTGCGCGACTCCTTCCCGGCGAGTTGGTTCTCGATCAAAGACCGGCTCGCCGGGATGAAGCAGAACTATTTGAGCTTCGCCGAGTATCGCGCGGTCTGCGCGGAACTAGGCGAGCGGGATGCGCCCGCGCAGGAATTGCTCGCGTCTTACCTGCACAGTCTGGGCATCGCCCTCAACTACAAGGACGACCCGCGCCTGCAAGACATGCACGTGCTGAACCCGCACTGGGTCACGAACGGCATCTACAAGATTCTGAATGCGAAGAAACTGGAACAACAGAAGGGTGAGATTCGATTGGGTGAGTTGGCCAAGATTCTCGACCCTACCGAGTACCCCACCGGCATGCACCGCTTCATCTTCGACCTGATGAAGAAGTTTGAGCTATGTTTCAGTTTCCCCGACGACGACGCGCACTATCTGATCCCGGAATTGCTTGATAAACAAGAACCGCCACGGACAGCCGACTTCAAGCCGGAAGAGTGTTTGAATTTTCAGTACCACTATCCCGTGCTGCCGGAGGGACTGTTGCCGCGCTTCATCGTCCGCACGCACACGCTGAGCGAAAACTTACCGCGCTGGCGTTCCGGCGTGATCATGCAGTTTGAAGGCAACCGTGCGCTGGTGAAGGCCGACGTGCAGGACAGGAAAGTTTTCATCTCCGTGGCCGGCCCCGCGTCGAGTCGCCGCCGCTTGCTGGCGGTCATCCGCTCGGACTTCGAGCGCATACACCGCGACATACGCAACTTGCAGCCACAGGAGATAGTGCCTTTGCCGGATTACCCGGCTGCGTTTGTGTCATATCAGAAATTGCTCGTGCTGGAGCAAAAGGGGATGAAGAATTTTCCAGAAGTTGTCGGCGATGATGTGCTTGATTTAGACGTACACGAACTACTCAACGGCGTTGACCTCGAAGGGACGCGCAAGCAACAAGGGCGCGGGCTAGACGCGGCGCGGCTCTTCTACAGCTATGCACACAAAGACGAAAGCCTGCGCAACGAGTTGGAAACGCACCTGAAGCTCTTACAAAGGCAAGGGCTGATTGAGCCTTGGCACGACCGCAAGATCGAAGCGGGCGAGGATTGGAAGCAAAGCATCGACCAGAACTTGGAGCGCGCCGACATCATCCTGCTGCTCGTCAGCGCGGACTTCATCGCCTCGGACTATTGTTATGCGCTTGAGATGCAACGCGCCCTCGAACGACAAGCCAGCGATGAGGCGACAGTGATCCCCATCATCGTGCGCGACGTTGATTTGCAAGGTGCGCCGTTCTCCGGTTTGCAATACTTGCCCACCGACGGGAAAGCGATCACGACTTGGCCGGACAAAGATACGGCGTGGCGCAATGTCGCGGAAGGGATCAGATTAGTAGCATGGCAAAAGCAAAGGCTCGACTGGAGCGGCACGCTACACTAAACCGAAACTTACGGCATGAGGGGCAGGCGGAAAAGACTTATCCACGAAACCACACGAAACAAGAGAGCGGGATGACGATCAACTTGATCGTCACCCCGCGTTTTTCCGTTTATCGTTCGCTTAATCCGCCGCGACGGCTTCGCGTGCTTCGGTCGGCTTGTAGGGCGGGAGCGTCTTGCGCGGGTTTCTCTTTCTTCAGCCCGAGCGCCCAGTCGGCCTGCATGAGCGTGTGGATGTCGCGCGATGCCATCTTTGCTTCCTTGCGGCTCTGGCAGGATATGAACCATAACGGCGTCTCAGAGCCGGCGGAACTGTACACCCTGCCGTCGCTTGGCGTCATGCGCTTTGACTTGGATTACCGCGAAGCACGCCGCATAGATCGGTACAGCAATCAGTTCCGCTACCGGGCGAAGGTAAGAGATGCACACGGCGCGCAAGTTGGCCGCTGGGCGTGGGACGTGTTCCTCGTCACTGCTCCTTAACACTTTTTGATAAGGCATTGCCCAAACAGACAGACGCCCGCCAGCGCAATGTGCGCTGGCGGGCGTCCGCATTAACATCACGAAACAAACAGCGATTGCGAACTCGGCGATGAAGTGATCAAGCCCCTTCTAACAAGAGAGATTCGCGCTCGCCCTTCGGTTCTAACGATACTGCTCATAACGCGGCGCGGCGGGGAGTTCTTGCTGGCGCAAAAACTCCCACGCGCGGTGGTTGATCTCAGGCGCGTGCGCGTAGTAGTTGTGATCGTAACCGGACAATTCGGTTAGTTGCACGCCGAAGCCTTGCGCGTTGAGCGTGTCGCGGGTGGCACGCACGACTGGCAGGGGGAAGAGGGGATCAATTGTCCCGGCGTAGATCGCGAGCGGGATTTTCCGCTTCGCAAAGCTGATCAACGCCTTCCCGTCCTCGTCCATTGCGCCAGCGTAGAGCGTCCCCGCCGCGAAATATTCCGACTCCAACAGCGACATATAAATCGTAAAGCGCGCTCCCGCCGAATGCCCGAACAAGTACACGCGGCGCGGGTTGATCGGGTATTTAGCTTTGAGTGCTTCAATCAGATCGTGCAAAAACTGCGGGCCGTCGTCCGGCATCACCCACCCGCTCGATAAGGCGTTGGGGCCGACGAGAATAATTCCCTCCTTCGCCGCTAAGTCTTGCCACTTCTCGACCAGCGACATGCCGTCGCGCTTGTATCCATGCAGCATCACGATCAGCGGCGCAGGATTCGACGGCTTAATGTCTTCGGGGACGAACAGGTCAAAGGTGCGCTTTTGGCCTTGCGAGGTAATCGAGTCCCTCACGATCTTGCTTTTCGCCAGAACGCTGGGCAGAGGAAGCAGCAAAAGACCCAAGAGAGGGATGACAAAGATTTTCATGTCCGCTCCGTTTTCGTGAAAGTAAGCTGAATGAAGCCTTTATCTAAATCAGTTAGTCAGCCGCGACGGCTTCGCGTGCTTCGGTCGGCTTGTAGGGCGGGAGCGTCTTGCGCG
>JANMAD010000291.1:0-2831 GCA_031359515.1 Acidobacteriota bacterium
TCAATTTGCTTGTTGAGACGACGGGCATGCGCCCGCCTCTGTAACGAGGGATGATTTTGCGGCGGCGACTTACCGCGAAGGCGCGGACTTGAGCATGTTGTCTATCGCAGCCTTCAGCGCCTCGTAAGTCCTGTCGCCTACGCGCACGCCGTTTACGTAAAAGCTCGGCGTGCTGTTGACGCCCGCCTTCTGCCCGTCGAGTATGTCGCGCTGCACCTTGTCGGCGAACTTGCCCGAGTCGAGCGCGGCGTCGAACTTCGCGCGGTCGAGCCCGAGTTGCGTGGCGTACTCTTTCAGCTTGGCCACGTCGAGCGCGGCCTCTTTCTCTTTTTCATTCGTGCCCGCGCCTTGCTGCTTGAAGAGTAGCGCGGCGTACTCCCAATACTTGCCCTGCTCGCGCGCCGCTTCGGCGGCCTCGGCGGCCAGTTGCGCGTTCTTGTGCTGCGAGAGCGGGAAGTCGCGCACGACAAGCCGCACGCGGTCGCCATACTCGCTCATGATCCGTTCCAGCACAGCTACTTCGGCAGCGCATGAGGGACATTGAAAATCTGTGAACTCGACGATGGTCGCTTTGGCGGTCTGACTGCCGCGCACGGGTTGATCATCCGTCGCGATGTCATAGGCGGGCGCGACGGGCGGCTTGAGGAACGTCTGAATCGTCGCGGTGCGGCGCAACTGCTCGGCGAATGTGCCGGTCGCCTGCTCGCCCTGTTGGTCTTTTAGATACTGTATGAGTTGATCTTTGATCGTTGCGTACTCGCCGTTGATGCGCTCCTTGTTCGCGTTGTAGAACGTCTGCGCTTCCGCCTCTGTGATGGGCTTCGTGCGCGCCGTCACTTCCGTCTGCAACAGCGTCTGCGGCGTGACTTGTCGCTTCTGCGCCTCCTGCTGCAAGAGCGTATCGTTGATGCGCGTGTCGAGATCGTGTAGGCGCAATTGATAGATACGCTCCTGCACTTGCGCGACGAGCGGGCGCAGGGAATCTTCGAGCTGCCCGGAAGTGATCGCCTCACCGTTGACGTTGGCGAAGACGCGCGCACGTTCGGCGGCGTTGGCGGGCGGCGTCACCTCGGTGGCCATGAGCTTGACCTGTGCGCCGGCGCGCAGCCGGTCGGCCAACGCCTTGGCCGCCGCCGCCTGCCGCTCATCCACCATCGAATTGATGATCTCTTCTTTCACGTCTTTCAACTCGGCGGCGTGCCCAAGCTGTGCTTCGATCTGCGCCTTATGTTGCTCGTAGAACGCTTGCACCTCTGCGTCGGTCGGGCGCACGGCCTTAGCGACAACTTCGTCGGCGAGAATCTTATCCGCGACGATGCCGCGCCGCTTCGCCTCGGCGTCGAGCAGCCGCGAGTTGATCTGTAGATCAAGCTCGCGCTTGCGCGCCTCGACCACCTGCTGCTCCAATTCGCGCACTTGCTGGGCCACTGCGGGACTCAAATCGGCGCTTGTGATCTTCACCCCGTTGACGGTCGCGAGCACGCCGGGCAGCGGCCCTGCGTCGCAGCCACAATCTTCGTCGGGCTTGGCCGCGGGCAGCGTAGTCGGATTCGTCTGTGCGGGCGAGAGCGCAGGCGACGGTTTCGGCGTCTGCGTCTGGGGCGCACTCCGGCGCGGCGGGCGCGTCTGCGCGTACGCACCGAAGACCGGCAAGGCGCAGAGTGCGAGGCTAATCTTGATAAACGATCTATTCATTAATTGCTCCAAATGAGTTATCTGCGTTAAAACCTACGAGCGACTGCACGCTCAGTTAGCAATGCGCCAAGTGCTTGCGCCGAAGAAGAAAATCGCCGCTCTGTTTTGTTGCCTGAGGGTGCGCGTGCGTTGCGCCGGATAGTAATTTTTAGGCCGCTAGAACAGCTTCAGGGTCGCACACCACGCGCCCAGCTTAACCGACGGACGCGCGTGCATGCAAAGCACCAACGCAGGGCGACGAACTTACGGCGTGGAGGTTGCCGATTACGTGTTGACAGGCCGGCGTGGGCCACCTAATGTATTGCGCACTGGCGAGAGGTGGACATGCGTTGCGTGCGGCCGTCGTGTTCATGATTTCGCTCCGCCAACAGCAGCACTGCGTAAAACGCCGGTGCGCATACTCGCAAAAAGTGCCGCCAGAATCGGAAAGGTAATGCCCCATGAGTCCCCCACTCTTGCGCCCGTCGGCCCCGGCCGTCCGTAGCAGCTTGCGTTCACAGACAGCCCGACGTTTACCGCACCTTGCTGTTTTGTGCTCCGTTCTCTGCCTGCTGTGTTTGCTCGCGCCCGCGCGCGGACGTGCGCAGGATACAGTTACCGGGGCCTTTGAAGGCACGGTGACGAACAGTGACACCGGCGCACCGATCACTGGAGCAGCGGTGCAGATCATTAATCAACAGACCGCGCTGCTCATCCCGAAGACTTCAGACTCGCGCGGCCGCTTCTACCAAGGACTGCTGCCGCCGGGCATCTATACGATCCGCGTCAGCGCGCCCGGCTACCTGCCCAGAGAGGTGCAGCAGCGGCTGTTCATCACGCGCGCAGGCGAGGTCGTGCCCGTGCCCGTGGCCCTCGAGCCTGCGCCCCCCGCACCAGCGCCGACCCCGGCATCAACCAGCCCCTCCAGCCCCGGAGCCAGCCCGGCCGCATCGCCAACGCCGCAAGGGTTGACGACCAAGGACACAGATACCCGCGCGCGAACTAACGCAACGGACGCGAGTCGCGGCGGCGCATTCACCGAAGAAGAAGTCACGACGCTGCCGCTGGGCGGGCGCACGGTCGTGCGCACGTTCGACGAACTGGCCTTACTGCTGCCCGGCGTCGCCCCGCCGCCGCAGACGTTAGGCAGTGTGGCG
>JANMAD010000349.1:0-4846 GCA_031359515.1 Acidobacteriota bacterium
GGTTCTCGATCTTGATGAAGTCGAGATTGGCGGCGGCGATGCGTTGTAAGAGCGCGACGATCTGTGTGTGCGCGACGGGGCTGTCTTTTGTTTGTGCGATGAAGCGGCAGCGCCAGTGGTCGGAGCAGAAGGTTTCGGGCAAGCCGTCGGGCCAGACCTTGATGCCGCGATTGTGTATGACCGTTAGTTTGAGATCGCCTGCTAGGTCGAGCAACGTCGCGCCAAGCTCGTCGGGCGTGCCCTGCGTCCAATCGAGGAACACGTCCACGCCGACGGTCTCTTTCTGCATCGCCGCCTGTGTGCCCGCGCCCTTTGTGCTGGTTGTCGCGCCGCCGCCTGCGTTGTACTTGACGGCCTTCAAAGTCTGCGGCGTCTGACCAAGCCGCGCGACGACGGCTGCGGCGAACTCGCGCGTGCCGACTTTCTGTTTGCTCACGCCGTCTTTGAAAATGTCGTAGGTGTGGACGCCGTCCTCAATCGTGCGCAGCCATGCGTTATGCACGCGCTCGGCAATGTCGGCTTGGTCAATGTGGACGAGCATCATCACGCCGCCGAGTAGGAGACCCGTCGGGTTCGCCATGTTCTGCCCGGCGCGACGCGGCGCAGAGCCGTGTATGGCCTCGAACATCGCCGCGCCCGTGCCGATGTTGGCCGAACCGGCTAAGCCCACTGAGCCGGCGATCTGCGCGGCCACGTCGGAGAGAATGTCGCCGTAGAGATTCGGCATGACGATCACGTCGAAGGCTTCGGGCGTGTCAGCCAATTTCGCCGCGCCGATGTCTACGATCCAATGCTCCTGCTCGATGTCTGTGTACTCCGCGCCGATCTCATCGAAGACTTTATGAAACAAGCCGTCGGTCAGCTTCATGATGTTGTCTTTCGTGAAGCACGTGACCTTCTGGCGATTGTTGCGGCGCGCATATTCAAAGGCGTAGCGCACGATCTTTTCGCTGCCGGGGCGCGAAATGAGTTTCAGACACTGCACGACCTGCGCGGTCTGTTGATGCTCGATGCCGGCGTATGTGTCCTCTTCATTTTCGCGGACGATGACCGTGTTCATCTGCGGGTGCTTCGTCTTGACGAACGGATGATAGGCGACGCACGGGCGCACGTTGGCGTAGAGTCCGAGCGTTTTGCGCACGGTCACGTTGAGACTTTTATAGCCGCCGCCCTGCGGCGTCGTGATCGGCGCTTTCAAGAAAACTTTTGTGCGGCGCAGAGAGTCCCACGCGCCCGGCTCGATGCCTGTGTCCACGCCGCGTTTGTAAACTTGTTCGCCGATCTCAATCGTCTCGATCTCTAAGGCCGCACCGGCTGCCTGTAAGATGTGCAGCGTCGCGTCCATGATTTCGGGGCCGATGCCGTCGCCGTGTGCGACGGTGATAGGTACATTCTGCGCCATTAAATTTATAAACCTTCCTCTGGATGTGTTAAGCCGAGCGGCGAAAGAGGCGTTAGCTTACTACGACCCGCCCGGCGCGGAAAAGCGACGGCCCTAAATCAAACCACACAAGATTGAGACATCAGAGGAGATGATCCACGAACTCACACGAAACGACACGAAGTCAAACACACGAAAGTGTTCGCTGTTTTGTTCGGGTTGCTTCGTGTGCGTTCGTAGAGGAGTTTTTTTCTCTGTCCTCGTCTCGTGAGTTTCGATTTAAGTCCGGGGGCGCGAGCATCTTGCCCGCGCCCCCGGCATCAAGTTGGACAGGTAATAAGGTGTTTGCCTGACCGCTTGCTCAGTGGGCGAGTTTGGTCGAATAGAGGATGGCGTAAAGCTCATCCTGCGCGGCGGGAAAGCCTTTGCCGCTCGACGAGAGGTTGAGGTTCACCATCTGCGTCTGGCCGCCGAATTTGCGATAGGCGAGCCATTGCAGCCGGCGTATGCCGTCGGGCTTCTCCGGTGCGGCTTCGCGAAACTGCACGCCGGTCACGCCGTCCAACTCCAGCCAGCGCAACTCGTCAACCTCGCCGTTCTTCTGCCGCGTGACCGCGCCGTCGTAAAACGCCTTGATGCTGATGTCAACGGGAAAGCTCGCGTCCATCGGTGAGATGCTGGCGTTGAAGAAGGCCGCGTTGCCCGGGGCGCCGTAGTTAAATTGCTTGGTCTCAACATCCATCTTGTTCCAGCCCTTGGGCAGCGTCCAGGTGATGTCCTGTTGCTCCCAGTTGACTGTCTGTCCGCCGGCGAGCGCCTTGATCTGGGCTGCCGTCGGGGAGGGGTGCGTCACCGGCGCACCGCCCGTGGCGATGGATGAGCCGGCGTTCGAGTCTGTTTTCTTGCCGCTGAAATTGCAGGCTGACAGCGCGATGGTCAGCACGATGAGTAGGGAGAAATGTTTCATGTCGTCAACTCACGTCCGTAGTAGAGAGTTTGCAGAGCGCACTGCTTCTACGACAAAGCAAGGGACAGAGTCAATGTTTCGGTAGTGGGTTATTTACAAAGTCAAACACACACATTGACTGACAGCGCCGGAACGCACCGCGTTATATTCCATCCATGCTAACCAAGCGCCCACCGCGCGACGTGTACGAGCCGCGTTATAGAGCCGATGTGCGCCAAAGGGCAACGACCTTGCGCTGCAAAACTCCGACTGTCGCTACAGGGCAAAGTGCTTTAAGATAGTACCGCCCGTGCCTCTTCGTGAGGCGTGACTCGAAACCGATGCTGGAGGCTGCCGCATGAACATTTCAACACTGAAAAAGCCCAGCGCCTTGCTGCCACTGGCAATGTCGTGCGCCGCTCTGGCCGTGGTGCTTGGTCACGTTGCCATGTTCGGCGCTGCCCGTGAAGCCGATGAGGGGACTGCTGCCCATCTCTGGCAGCTACTCATGGCTGGACAGTTGCCCGTTGTGGCATTCTTCGCCATCAAGTGGCTACCGCAGACTCCAAGGCCGGCGCTGCTGGTACTGGCGCTGCAAGCCGGCGCAGCACTGGCAGCCCTTGCACCCGTTTTCTTTCTCAAGCTTTAACAGCATCTCTAAAAGTAATTTCCCTGCGCCGGAGGCGCAGCCAGAAGATAGCCAGACGTGCAACGTCTGGAACACACAAGCCGAATCATTCCCGCGTTGAAGACGCGGGGAGCGTCTGGCGTTCTATCAGAGCGCGGAAACCGTTTTGCTTGCGACCAGACGTTGCACGTCTGGCTACCTGCTAATTGCCGCTCCGCGGCAAACAGATTGTCTTTTTAGACACGCTCTAAGCCACTAAGTCCCCTGCAACGCACAGACGCCGTACGGTCTAACAAGCCGCCGCACCCGACGGCGACCACACCCCGCCCTCAGCCCTTCTTTATCATTCGGCGCATCTCGGTCTAAAATCCGCGCATGACCAATGCAGCGGCCTCACTTCCGGAGATCGAAAATTTCATTGCGCGCTGGCAGGCGTCGCAGGCGGCGGAGCGGGCGAACTGTCAGTTGTTCGTGTCGGAGTTGTGCGACGTGCTGCATGTCGCACGCCCTGAGCCGGCGGGAGGAGACGACGCGCGGAACGCTTACGTGTTCGAGCGCGCAGTCACGTTTAATAATCCTGATGGGACGACGAGCGCCGGGCGGATAGACCTCTACAAGCGCGGCTGCTTCGTGTTGGAAGCGAAGCAGGGCAGCGGGCGGACGGCTGAGTCCGCGCCGTTGTTCGCGGGCGCAACAGTCGCCGCGCCTACAGCGCGTGGGCGGCGCGGGACGGCCGTGCGCGGGACGCGCGGGTGGGACGTGGCGATGCGGGCGGCGCGTGGGCAGGCGGAGCAGTACGTGCGCGCGTTGCCGGCCGCTGAAGGTAATCCGCCGTTCGTGGTCGTGGCGGACGTGGGTTATTCGTTCGAGTTGTACGCGGACTTTACGCGCGCGGGCAAAACTTATGTGCCGTTCCCGGATGCGCGCACGCACCGTTTGTTGCTGACGGATTTGCGGCGTGAAGAGGTGCGCGAGCGTCTGCGTTTGGTGTGGACTGAGCCGCTGGCGCTCGATCCGGCGCGGCGCAGTGCGCGGGTGACGCGCGAGGTGGCGCGGCAGTTGGCGGAGTTGGCGCGTAGTCTGGAAGCGGCGGGTTATGGGGCGGAGCGCGTGGCGAGTTTTCTGATGCGGGCGATCTTCACGATGTTCGCG
The DNA here is from genome assembly GCA_031359515.1 of Acidobacteriota bacterium. GTDB lineage: Bacteria > Acidobacteriota > Blastocatellia > Pyrinomonadales > Pyrinomonadaceae > QHXQ01. The sequence continues at coordinate 4,108 of JANMAD010000349.1, forward strand.
GAGGACGTGCGGTTGTTGCCGGCGGGTGCGTTCACGGCGTTGCTGGCAGAGGTGCGGGCGAAGGACGTGGGCATCTTCCCGCAGATGGTCGCGTCGCTGTGGGCGACTATGCAGACGGGCGGGTTCTCGCCTGCGTTGCGCGAGCAGGTCTTACGTTTTAACGGTGGACTGTTCGAGGGGCAAGAGGCTTTGCCGCTCGACGCGGCGCAACTCGATCTGCTGTTGCTGGCGGCGCGGGCCGACTGGCAGGACGTTGAGCCGGCCATCTTCGGGACACTGTTAGAGCGTGCGCTCAACCCGCAGGAGCGGCACAAACTCGGCGCGCACTACACGCCGCGTGCTTACGTCGAGCGGCTGGTGCTGCCCACTGTGGTCGAGCCTTTGCGCGAGGAGTGGGAGGCGACGTTGGCGGCGGCCGTGACGCAGGCGCAAGCGGGCGACGAAGCGGCGGCGGCCGGGACGGTGAAAGAGTTTCACCGGCGTTTGTGTCGTGTGCGCGTGTAGACCCGGCGTGCGGCAGCGGCAATTTCCTGTATGTGACGTTGGAACATTTGAAGCGGCTGGAAGGCGAAGTGCTGGACGCGCTGCACGGCTTCGGCGAGCGTCAGGGGATTCTCGAAGACACGGGGATGACGGTTGACCCGCACCAACTGTTGGGGCTTGAAGTGAACCCGCGCGCGGCTGCAATCGCAGACCTCGTTCTGTGGATAGGTTATCTGCAATGGCACTTCCGCACGCG
>JANMAD010000364.1:0-8851 GCA_031359515.1 Acidobacteriota bacterium
GCTCTTTTGTGTCTTTAGTTTACGCCTGTTCGTTGGCCGCCACCACCTCCGCCGCTTCGCGGTCGAGCGGCGAGAGCGCTTGCAGTGCATCATCACCGGCCAGTTGGCGTTGCCGATGCACCATGCCGTCTGACTCGAAGATGTAGGCGGACGGATGCTCGCGCATGATGATGTCTTGCAGCCGCATCAGCCCGTAGAGCAACGCTTCGGGGCGCGGCGGGCAGCCCGGTATGTACACGTCCACGGGGATCGTGCGATCCACGCCCTGCATCGTCGAATAGGAATCGAACGGCCCGCCCGTCGAAGCGCACGCGCCCATCGCGATCACCCACTTCGGCTCAGGCATCTGATCGTAGATGCGCCGGATCACCGGCCCCATCTTCAACGTGACCGTGCCCGCGACGATGATGAGATCGCTCTGCCGTGGACTAGGGCGAAACACGCCCGCGCCGAAGCGATCAATATCAAACCGGCCCGCGCCCGTCGCGATCATCTCAATTGCGCAACACGCCAGCCCGAACGTCATCGGCCACAACGCCGACTTGCGCCCCCAGTTGACCGCGTCGCGCACCGGCTTCACGTCCATCAACGGCGCAGCCACTTTTTTCCGCAGCGCGTTGAAGAGCGAATCAACTGTGGTTAAAACTATTCCTTCTGGATGTTCAGCCATGATGAGCTTTTAGCTATTAGCTGTTAGCTTTTAATTTCTGAATGAAAGCTGTGAGCATACGTTTTAGCTCGTTAATTTCTTCGTTGAGTTATTCGTACTCGGCATGACTCAAATAGTTCAAGTCATGCGCCAGCAGCAAATGATATTCAACTTCGCTTGCCGAACCGGCGGCTATGCTCAGGAAGCGGGCCAGTTCTGCATCACCGTTGCGCCCGCATCCTTCCGCGATGTTCGCCGGGATGGATGCTCCGGCCCGCCGCAATTGACTCGTGAGACCGAACAACTCATCCTTCGGGAAAGACTTCGTCGCGTTATAAATCCTCAGCGTCAACTCATGCGCTTTACCCCATGCCTTGAGACTCTTGAAGTCTTTCATGGCAAGTGTCCCGTACCATCATGCTTTAAGCCAACAGCTAATAGCTAACAGCTAACAGCTTTCTCATGCCCACTCCAGCGCGCCTTTGCGCCAAGCGTAATAGTAGCCGAGGACGAGGATGCCGAGGAAGACGAACATTTCCAAGAGCGCGAATTTGGTGAACGAGAAATCGTCGCCCATGAAGATGATTGCCCACGGCAACAGGAAGATCGTCTCTACGTCGAAGACGAGGAAGAGCATGGCGACGATGTAGTAGCGCACGGTGAAACGGTCGTGCGCCTCAGTCGTCGGATCGATGCCGCACTCGTAAGGGCGCATCTTATCTTTCTGATAGATGCTCGGGCGCAGCAGGCGACCAAGCACGATGGGCAGCACCGGAAAGATGATCGCGAAGACGAAGAAGATCATCACGGGCCAATAGGCCGTGAGCGGGCCGCCGACACCGGCCGGCACGCTCGCCGAGACGTTCGTCACTTGGAGGAAAAGTAAGCTCGACATGATCTTAAAATTGCCGGGACACGGGCGCGTTCGTGATGTTCACTAGCCAGCGCAATATAAGCGCGCGGCGCGTTGTTAGTCAATCACCTTGCCAACTCGCGCCGTTAGCGGCGCGCTCTGCTCCGCCGTCGCGGCACTAAAATACTGCCGCCTCACTATTGCATAGACAAGTTTTGCCGAGTATCCAATGCGCCGCATGCACCTGCGCGTATATTGACCGGCAGCATCCGCACCTCGCGCGCCAAGAGACTGTGGTTCAGCTTAACCGCTAAGATATTTAACAGGCGAAGATGTACAACGATGCTTTCGTGCTGATGGAGTATTTTGGTTATCTGCGGCGCGACCCCGAAACCGCCGGCTTCAATGCTTGGCTCACGTACCTGAACGCGCACCCGACGGAGTTTCGCACGATGGTCAACGGCTTCGTCAACTCCATCGAGTACAGACTCAGGTTCGGCAGACCGTGAAGAACAGTAGGCAGACAGCAGTAGGCATTAGGCAGGAAGAATTAGAACGCCGGTTGCACGGCTCGTGCTCTGACGAGGACGACTCGACCGGCGTTCTAATTTTTATCTTTAACTGCCTACCGCCTACTGCTTTTTGTGTACCGATTGCCCAGCGAGCAAGGCAACGGCATGACCGAGTACGGGACTGATGACGGCGAAGCACTCGCGCACGGCCTTTGGCGCGCCCGGCAGATTGATGATCAACGTTCCAGCGCGCGTGCCGCAGACGCCGCGTGAGAGCATCGCGGTCGGTGTCTGCTTTAACGTCTCAGCGCGCATCGCTTCGGCTAAGCCCGGCGCTTCGCGTTCGATCACCGCGCGCGTCGCTTCGGGCGTGTTGTCGCGCGGACTAAGCCCCGTGCCGCCCGTCGTCACGATCAGATTTACGTCCGGCCGCTCCGCATAGGTGCGTAGCCTATTAGTCAGCGGCGCAAGATCATCCGGCACGATCTCCGTCGCGACGATCTCCGCGCCCAACGCGGTCAGCAACTCCACGAGCGCCGCGCCCGACGCATCCACGCGCTCGCCCCGCGCGCACGCATCGCTCACCGTGACAGCCACCGCTCGTATCTCAACCGCCATAAATTATCAACGCTCTGTCTGACCTTAGCGCATCAGGCGCGCGTGGTCTTTCAGCCAGCAGCGATCCATCACCACGAGCAGCCCGGCGTCGTGTGCGCGTTGCGCCGCCTCCCGGTCGATCACGCCTTCTTGTAACCAGACCGCTTTCGCGCCCAGCCGGATTGCTTCATCAACGGCCGCGCCCGCTTCGTTCGATCTGCGAAAAATATCCACCAACTCGATCTGCTCCGGCACATCCGCCAGCGACCGATACGCTTGTTCATCCAGCACGCGCGTCTCGTTCGGGTTGACCGGAATCACGCGATAGCCCGCGCGCTGCATGTAGCGCGCGACGCCGTTCGACGGCCGCATCGGATTCGACGACAGCCCGACCACCGCGATAGTTTTGCACTCATCGAGAATGCGTTTGATCGTCTGCGAGGAATTGATCTCCACTTAAAACCTCCGTGATCAGTTCAAGGTTCAAGGTTTATAGGCTAACTCGGAATTAGACTTTGCACCTTGCAACTGTAACTTTGAACTATCGTGCAAATCTTGTAGCGCGACCGGGCGCATCTGCGTTTCGGCGGACGCGATGATGGCATCTACGAGCGCCTGTGCGCCGGTCATGGTCGTGACGCAGGGCACGTTGTACTGTAACGCCGCGCGGCGAATCGCCTGCTCGTCGAAGTGCGATGCACGACCAAGCGGTGTGTTGATGATGAGCGCGATCTCGCCCTGCTTGATGTGATCCACGATGTTCGGCCGGCCTTCGTTGACCTTGAACACTGTCTCTATTTCCAGCCCGACCTCGCGCAGCCGCGCGCCCGTGCCGACGGTCGCGATCAACTTGAAGCCGAGCCGCGCCAGCCTGCGCGCCAGCACGACCGCTTGCCCTTTGTCCGCGTCGTTGACGCTGATGAAAGCCGTGCCGCCCGCCGGCAGACGCAAGCCCGCGCCGAGCATCGCCTTCGCATACGCCTCGCCGAATGATTCGCCCACGCCCATCACCTCGCCGGTCGAGTGCATCTCCGGCCCCAAGATCGGATCGACGCCCGCGAATTTGTTGAACGGAAAGACCGGCGACTTGACGAAGAAGCGCGGCACGGTCAGTTCATCCGGCAAGCCAAAATCTTTCAACGGCTGGACACCTGCCATCACAAGCGCGGCGATGCGCGCAAGCGGCACGCCCGTCGCCTTCGCCACGAACGGCACGGTGCGCGACGCGCGCGGGTTCACTTCCAACACATAGACGCGGTCGTCCTTGATCGCAAACTGTATGTTGAGCAGCCCGCACACCTTCAACGCACGCGCCAGCATGCGCGTGTAATGGCGCATCGTCTCAAGATGTTCTTCGGCGATGCGGACGGCGGGCAGCACACACGACGAGTCGCCCGAATGTATGCCCGCCTCTTCGATGTGCTCTTGAATCGCGGCGATGACACAAGCGGTCTCGTCCGCCAGCGCATCAACGTCGAACTCGGCCGCGCGCTCTAAGAATTTATCAATCAGCACAGGCCGTTCCGGCGACGCCGCGACGGCCGTGCGCATGTACTCGTCCAACGCGTGCTCGTCATAGACAATCGCCATCGCCCGCCCGCCCAGCACGTAGGACGGCCGCACCAGCACCGGATAACCTATGCGTGCGGCTTCGCGGATCGCTTCCGGGCTTGAGGTGGCCGTGCCGTTCTCCGGTTGCGGAATCCCTAGCTCGGTGAGCAGCGCGCCGAAGCGTTTGCGATCTTCCGCGAGGTCAATCGAATCGGGCGACGTGCCGATGATCGGCGCGCCCGCATCCGCTAACCGCTGCGCGAGATTGAGCGGCGTCTGCCCGCCGAACTGCACGATGATACCGGCGGGCCGCTCCACGTCCACGATGTTCATCACGTCCTCGAACGTGAGCGGCTCGAAGTAGAGCCGGTCGCTCGTGTCGTAGTCGGTCGAGACGGTCTCCGGGTTACAGTTGACCATGATCGTCTCGCAGCCCGCATCGCGTAGCGCGAATGAAGCATGACAACAGCAGTAATCGAACTCGATGCCCTGCCCGATGCGGTTCGGCCCTGATCCCAAGATCATGATCTTGCGCGCGTCGGTCGGCGCGGACTCGTCCTCTTCTTCATACGTCGAATAGAGGTACGGGGTAAATGATTCAAACTCCGCGCCGCACGTGTCCACGCGCTTATAGACGGGCACGAGGCCGAGTTGCTTGCGGTGCGCGCGGACTTCCGCCTCTGTGCGTTTCGTCAAATAAGCGACGCGCCGATCAGACAGACCAAACTCTTTCGCCTCGCGCAACGCGGCAACAGGAATATCTTCTAACGTCTGCCCTTCGATCCGCGCTTGCGCCTCCATCACCTCTTGCAACTGCGTGAGAAACCACGGATCGATCCCTGACAGCCGATAAATCTCGTCAATCGCAACGCCGTGCTGCAAGGCATACGCGATGTAAGAGAAACGCTGCGAGTTCGGGCGCGCGAGTTTGCGCTGCAACACGTCTGCGGGCACGTCCGCGAGCCGCAAGGGGCTGACCGCTTCGAGCGAGCGCAAGCCCTTGAACAGAGCCTCCTTGAACGTTCGCCCAATCGCCATCACTTCGCCGACCGACTTCATCTGCGTGCCCAGCACATCTTCCGCGTCGCGGAATTTTTCAAAGTTCCACTTCGGAATCTTCGCCACGACATAATCAATCGTCGGCTCGAACGACGCGGGCGTCTTCTGCGTGATGTCGTTCGGAATCTCGTCGAGCGTATAACCGACCGCCAACTTCGCCGCGATCTTCGCAATCGGAAAGCCGGTCGCCTTCGACGCCAACGCCGACGAGCGCGACACGCGCGGGTTCATTTCGATCACCCGTATGTCGCCGTTCTGCGGATTGACCGCGAACTGTATGTTCGAGCCGCCCGTCTCCACGCCGACCTTGCGTATGATTTGAATGGACATATCGCGCAGCCGTTGATACTCCACGTCGGTCAACGTCTGCGCGGGCGCGACCGTGATCGAATCGCCCGTATGCACGCCCATCGGATCGAAGTTCTCAATCGAGCAGATGATGACGACGTTGTCCTTAAGGTCGCGCATCACCTCAAGCTCGAACTCTTTCCAACCGAGGATCGACTCTTCGATCAACAACTCGTGGATCGGCGAAGCCGCCAGCCCCGCGCGCACGATCTCTTCGTACTCCTCAGGGTTAAACGCCGTCCCGCCGCCCGTGCCGCCGAGCGTGAACGAAGGCCGGATGATCGCCGGATAGCCGGTCACTTCAACCAATGCTTCGGCTTCGGCCCACGAGCGCGCAAAGCCGCCGCGCGGCATCGGCAAGCCCGCCTCGTCCATCGCCTGTTTGAACAACTGCCGATCTTCCGCGACCATCATCGCCGCGCGCTTCGCGCCGATCAATTCGACGCCGCACTCTGTCAGCACCCCGGCATCATCGAGCGCAATGGCGAGATTAAGCGCGGTCTGCCCGCCGACCGTTGGCAACAACGCATCGGGCCGTTCGTGGCGAATGATCGCGGCGACCGATTCAACCGTCAGCGGCTCGATGTACGTGCGGTCGGCCATCTCCGGGTCGGTCATGATCGTCGCCGGGTTCGAGTTGACCAGCACCACCTCGTAACCTTCCGCGCGCAGCGCCTTGCACGCCTGCGTGCCCGAATAGTCGAACTCGCACGCCTGCCCGATGACGATGGGGCCCGAGCCGATGATCAGTATCTTGTGTAGGTCGGTGCGTTTGGGCATCTAGGATCGCTCAAGTCTTAACTGCTAAATTTATTTGTGTCGGCCAACAAGTCGAGGCATTATACATAACCGTTCGGTGCGGCACGAACCGACCGACCGACACGATTGCATCCGTGTTTCATAGCTTGAGGTGACCAGATGACAGAACTGTTGGAAAAAGCATTTGCTGAGGCAGCTAAACTGCCACAGGAAGCGCAAGACATGCTGGCGCGTATGCTGCTTGATGAGCTTTGGGCGGAAGAAAAATGGGCGGGGGCTTTTGCGCAGTCGCAGGACAAACTTGCCCTATTGGCTGATGAAGCGCTAGCCGAGCATCATGCTGGTAAGACAAAGGCCCTCGAAGAAATCTTGTGACCTCACGTACCACAGCAAGATTCTGGAAAGCTTTTGCGGACTTGCCACCGCATATTCAACGTAAGGCACGGGCGGCATATCAGCTATGGCAACAAAATCCGTCTCACGCCAGCTTACAATTTAAGCAGATTCATACGCGCAAACCAATTTACTCCGTGCGCATAGGCATCGGCTGGCGTGCAGTTGGCGTGAAAGACGGCGAGACGATGATCTGGTTCTGGATAGGCTCACATGCTGCATACGACAACTTACTCACACAGCTATAGTCGGCATTGCCGTGTCATGGTTCAGTAGCTGCGCCTAGCAGCCTGCGCCGCCGTCGCACAGGACGGGCTTAATGACGGTGACGCCGACGATCACCACTGCTGTGGCCACAGCGCCGAGGATGATCCACGTTCGGGTTGACAGCCCGCCGCCCGGTTTCTTCACCCCCATGACATCCGTATAAGCCCGCGTGTGCGTCGTGCCGGTCTGCGCGTCTGTGACGGTGAAGGAGTCTGTGCTGGTGGCACTGACATAGCCTTTCAACTTGGTATTGTCCCGCAGTTTGATCTCGACGCGCGCGTCACGTCCCACACCCAGCTTTTCTACCTTAGTGCGCGCTTGCGCAGCGCGCCCTGTATCCGCCCCGGTCTGCGCCCCTACCGATTGGAAGCCAAACGTCATGAAGAGCAGCAAGCCCGTCAGCATCATTGCGAGAGTTCTTTTCAACAAAACGAATCTCCTTTTAATCTACCAATCGCCAACAGATTTGTATTGGCACTTGGCGTGCCATGTTCCGCACCAATTGAACAGACGGCATAACGACGGCATAAAAGCAGAACCATGTGCTTGTGCCGATCAGTTGAGCAGTGATTAGCTTTCAGTAGCTAAGAAATTGCTGCATTGCCTTTTCGTAAAGATGGTTGCATGTCGTACGCCGCTGATGCCTCGATCTCTTGGTTGATTTGCTAAGCTATGAGGCTATGAAACTAAAGGTATGCGTGGCCGGGGCAACGGGCTGGGTGGGCAGACCGCTCTGCGCGGCCGTATCGGCGGCAGATGATATGACGCTCGTCGGCGCAGTTGCGCGGCAGCAGCAAGGCCACAGTTTGCGCGCGGCCGGCGCGGACGCAGGGGTCGAGCTAACAATTAGCGGTTCGGTCGCAACGGCGCTCGTTGTGCCGACCGACGTGTTGGTTGATTACACGAAAGCCGACGCGGTAAAGGCGAACGTTTTGACGGCCATCGGCGGAGGCGTGCATGTAGTAATCGGCGCGTCGGGTCTAACGGATGAAGATTTCGTTGAGATCAACGAAGCCGCGCTGGCGCACAAGGTCGGCGTGATCGCCGCCGGCAACTTCGCCATCACGGCCGTGTTGCTGCAACGCTTTGCCTGTGAAGCGGCAAAGTATTTAACGCATTGGGAGATTATTGATTACGCCGCAGACAGCAAACAGGATGCGCCGAGTGGCACGACGCGCGAGTTGGCTTACCGGCTCGCACAGGTCAGAGCGCCTGAGTTCACGCACCCGCTTGCAGCCACTATCGGCCCGCCGGAAAGTAGGGGCGCGACGTTGAACGGCACACAGATTCATTCTCTCCGCTTGCCCGGTTACGTTATCAGCGTGGAAGCGATCTTCGGCGCGCAGGACGCGCGGCTGACGATCCGGCACGATGCCGGCAGCGGCGCAGAACCTTACATCGGAGGCACGCTGTTAGCCATCCGTAAAGTGCGCGAATATGTCGGGCTGGTCAGAGGGTTAGATAAGATTATGGCTTGAGTCAGGCCGCTACTGGCACAGATTTACTATGACTGCACGCAGGCGGATTGTCCGGGCCACGGGTGTTTTTATACGCATAGCTCCAAGGCATCACTGTTAACTTCCACTGCTGGCGCAAAATCTTCCTAAGCGATAATGTCGGGAATCTTAGGTTGGCTTAGTTCATAATGCGTCTGGCAAAGCCAGAGGAAATCGCCGGTATAAGTAGGGACACGCCGCAAGCCTAAGCGTGCATGTTGTGGGTCTAAATCAGTCCTTATGACATTGGTACACTCATGCAGCACGTTGTTGAGCGGCGGCATCGAGTTCCGCCAGTGCCGCTGTGACCTCCGGCGTGTAGTACAGCTCTGACAGTTTGTATCGCCACGGCCCGTTCCAGCGCAGA
>JANMAD010000380.1:0-12159 GCA_031359515.1 Acidobacteriota bacterium
GTTGGCGCACGAGTTGGGATTTAAGCGAGAACCGGCGCAACTCTTTTCCCGCGCCTGATGAAGCGCTGTTGCAACAGATTCACGAGCCTCTGCGCGTCACGGTCTATCTGTCACCCGAAGACCCGCGTCTGACAGACCTTGAGCAGAACGTGCTCAAGAAGCTGCGCCGAATTTTGCCGCGCTTGGATGTGGATTATCCTGCCGGCAGTCGCAGCGGTCTGTTTGAAAGCGCCGCCGATCATTATGGCGAAATCTGGTACGAGTTGAACGGGCAGAAGGTGATGGAGCGATCCACCATCGAGCCTGTAGTCCTGGAACAGATTTACAAGTTGGCAAATCTCAATCCACCGGCGCAGACGGAAGAGAATGATTTTCCCGGTTATCCATTGGCGGCGCGGCCACGTTGGGCGGCGTGGCTTTTCTATGGCCTCTGGCCGTTGTTGACGATCTTGGCTTGGTGGTTGATTCGCAGATGAGGGAGCTAAACATGAAAACTCGCAACGTCTTGATCCTGCTGCTGGCTGTGCTTGCGTTAACTGCTGCCGCCACGGCCCAACGAAAGCAAAAGAACACGCCCGCGCGCCCACCCGCAAGCGTCCACGTGGACGTGGCGAAAGAAAAGGTCGGCCGCGAGTCGGCGAAGTTTCTCTCCGTGGTCGGCAACTGGGCGATTGTTGACGATGGCGGGCGACACGTGCTGGGGGTGGACGGGCGGCAATGGTTGCGCGGCCAACCGGCCGGCGGTCTGGCCGAGAAAGCGCGGACGATCTATGGCGCACGCAATGAAGAGTTTATTGACAACGTCAAAGCCTTCGCCTATTTCCCGTACACGGTGGCCAAAAATATCGACGACTTTCACGATGGCGACATCAGCATGCGGTTCAAGCTAATCGCCGGGCAGTTGGATAAGTGCGCGGGCATTCTCTTCAACTTGAAACCCAACGGCGACTATCTCACCGTGCGCTTCAACGGCAAAGAGGACAATGTTGTGCTATGGACTTTCAAGCAGGGCAAACGCAGCTTCGTCAAGAAGGGCACGGAGAACGTGCCGCTTGCGCTGAACGAGTGGCACACCCTGCAAATCTCCGTGCATGGGACGAGCCTGCAAGCCGCGCTGAACGGTAAAGCTCTGCTCGATTACACGCTGGCCGAGCCGGTCTCCGGCAAAGTGGGACTGTGGTCGAAGACAGACAGCGTGACCTACTTCGACGACTTCATCGTGACGCCGGCACGTTAAGCGGTGAAACAAAATTGCAATACTTGGTCAATAGCGTCTATAGCCATTTGCCAGTGCATGCGCCCAAACCAAGGCATTCACCACAGAGACACAGAGAACACAGAGGGGCACAAAGCAAGACTCAAGCCTCCGTGCTATCTCCGTGGCCTCTGTGTCTCTGTGGTGAATTTTGCTTGCCCCCATCTCACACTCTGAACCCCTACCTGATTTAGCAACAGGTTTATCCCGTTTGCCTTATACTGTCGCCTGAGCATCTCCCGCGCGAACGACACGCGCCGGTTGCACATCTGGGTGATCATGGGACGCAGAGAGACATTACATTGGCGACGGCCGCGCGTTGGGCTGGCCCTGTCGGGCGGTGCGGCGCGGGGCGCGGCGCACGTGGGCGTGTTGCAGGTGTTCGCCGCGCATGGCGTGCCGGTTGATTACGTGGCGGGCACATCGGCCGGTGCGCTCGTCGGCGGCGCGTTCGCGGCCGGCGTGCCGCTCGTGCGGCTCGCGGAGATCGGACGCGCGATGCGCTGGCGCGATTTTGGCAAACTGACCTTCTCGCGGCTCGGCGTGCAGTCGAACGCGCGCATGGCGGATTACGTGCGCGCACATTTTCCCGTCACGCGCTTCGAGGAGATGCCGACGCCGTTCGCGGTCGTCGCCACCGACCTGCGCACGGGCACGCCTGTCGTCATGCGCGACACGGGCGACGTAGCGTTCGCCATCCGCGCGAGTTGCGCGATCCCCGGCTGGTACGTGCCCGTGACGGACGAGCAGGGACGGCAACTCGTGGACGGCGGCCTCGTCGCCAACGTGCCGACCGAAGCGGTGCGTGCGCTTGGCGCTGGTATCGTCGTCGCGGTGGATGTGAACGACGAGGGCGCGAAGTTCATGGGGCCGCCGCAGTCGGCCATCGGCGTGCTGATGCAATCGTTTCTCTTCGTCCAACGCACCGCAACCGCGCAGCAGTTGCGCGCGGCCGATATCGTTATCCAGCCGAAGGTCGGGCACATACGCTGGGACGAGATGACGCGCGCCGATGAACTGATGGCCGCCGGCGCACAGGCTGCGCTGGCGTGCATCCCGCAACTCAAAACTTTACTTGCTCCGCCGCTGCCACTGCCAGCCGAACAGACATGGCTGCAACGCCTCTTGCGTCGCCCCGCACAGCCGCAACGCTCGGCGCAAAGCTGAGCGCACGCGCGTGAAAGCGATGCACCCTGTCGCTGCCGCATGCTCCCCCTGTACCAAAATTAAACGTGCTTGCTCTCTCATCCCGACCAGTGATGTGTGTGCGCCCACAAGGGCCATACACTGTAATTCTTCAGCAATACAAAGCATAACCGCTCCACACGAGGGCGGTCGGCGCGTTGCAGTGCGGTTGGCACGGTCGTTGCCAAGTGCGGCTTGAATTGGCTCGAATCGGGAGGGATATTACAGTGATGAAAGAAATAACTGCCAGCCTCGCGCAATTAGTCGCCATCATCGTGATCATGATCACGTTGGCCGTCTGGACGGCCTCTCTCTCCATCTGGGCGAACGCGAGCACGACGGCGCAGAGCGAACAACTCGCGCCGACGACGACCACACAGACGCTCGACGTGGCCCGCGCCGAACGTTGAGCCGGGCCGCGAAACGAGAATTCGCGGCCGATTAATCATTTACTAAACGCACGAACAATTTTCGCGGCCCGAACCGACGAGTCCCGACCTCGTGTGCGTCGGCGTGTGTCCGCAAGTAGTCACGGTTGAGTTTGTCGTTTGAGCGTACGAGCGCAGGTTTATGGCGATTGAGATCACAGCGACCCGCGCGCCGCGCCGTCTGCCGCGCTGGCAACGCAGCCGCGCAGTCCGCGCACACGTCGAGCGCGCACACCGCCGCGCGTTGCTCATGCGTGCGCTCTGCATCGCTTGCATGGTCGTTTGTGCCTGCGCCGCAGTCGCCATCGTCTACGCTTATCAAGCGGCCGCCCAACTCGTTGACGCGCGCCTCGCCAACGGCTATCTGACGAGTCGCGCCGGCATCTACGCCGCCCCGCGCGTTTTGCGCGCCGGGCAAAATATGTCGCGCGAGCGGCTGATAGAAACTTTGCGCCGCGCGGGCTACGTCGAGAACGCGGCGAGCAACGTGTGGAATGGCGCGTTCATTAGCAAGGTGGACGGCGTCGAGATAATGTCGCAACGCGAAGGCGTGCATACGGGCGCACCGACGGTCGTCAACGTCGCGTTCGACCGGCGCGGCCGGATCAATGAGATCACAGGCGACGGCGCAACACTCGCTGCCTTCGCGCTTGAGCCGGAGACGCTGACGAATGATGGCGCGATGAAGACGGGGCAGCGCACCGCGCTCACCTACGATGACCTGCCGCCGGTACTCATCAACGCGATCACTGCTATCGAAGATCACCGCTTCTTCACGCACGGCGGATTAGACATCACAGGTCTCGGCCGCGCGCTGCTTAGTTGGACAGGCTTGCGTGCCGACGACGAGTTGCAACGACAAGGCGGTTCGACGATCACGCAACAGCTTGTCAAAAACACTTACCTCACACCGGAGCGCACATTGCGGCGCAAGTTCAACGAAGCGTTCTTGGCCGCCGCGCTCGAACGCCGCCTCTCGAAGCAGGACATCCTCGCGCTCTATTGCAACGAGATTTATCTGGGGCAGCGCGGTGCGGTCGCCGTGCGCGGCGTGGCGCAAGCGGCGCGCGTCTACTTCAATAAAGATTTGCGCGACCTGTCGCTCAGTGAAGCCGCGACCATCGCGGGCATGATCCAGAGTCCCGCCCGCTATGCGCCCGACCGTCATTCGGCTGAGGCGCAGGCGCGGCGCAACGTCGTGCTGGGCGCGATGCTGCGAGATGGCGCGCTCACGAGCGAGCAAGCGCGTGCGACGAGCAGCGAGCCGGTCAGCGTCGCGCCGTTCGCTGATGGCACAGACACGTCCGCGCCTTATTTTATAGATTTCGTGAACCGGCTCGTTGACACGCAACTGCAAACGGACAGTCGCGCCGACGGGCGTAGCTTGCGCGTCTATACGACGCTCGATCTCGAATTGCAACAACTCGCCGAAGCGGCCGTCAAGCATCAACTCGCACGGCTCGAAAAAGTTTATCAGGGCAAAGCCACGCCGCAAGCTGCGCTCGTCGTGCTCGACCCGCAGACCGGGCACGTGCTCGCGATGGTCGGCGGCAACAGCTACGCGCAGACGCAACTCAATCGCGCGATTGATGCGCGCCGGCAACCCGGCTCGGTCTTCAAACCCGTAGTCTATGCGGCCGCGCTGGAAAGCGGCATCTCGCCGGCCACGATGATCCTCGACGCGCCGCGCACGTTCACCTATGACCGGCGCGCCGTCTATCGGCCGGCGAACTACGGCGGCGGCTACTCGATGCGCGAAGTGACGATGCGCAGCGGTCTCGTGCATTCGCTCAACGTCGTCACGGTCGATCTCGCCTTACGCGCGGGACTCCAGCGCGTCGCCACGCTGGCCGAAAGATTCGGGCTGCCGAAGCCTGAAGCCTATCCCGCGCTCGCGCTCGGCACGACCGAGGCGACGCCGCTTGAGATCGCCAGCGCCTACACGGCCTTCGCCAACAATGGCACGCGTGCCACGACGGCCGCCATCACACGCGCCATCGGCGCGGACGGCACAAGTCTGTTCGCGGAGATCGCGCCCGGCGCGGAGCAGGTGATACGGCCTTCAACCGCATACATGATCACGGACGCGCTGACCTCCGTGATTGACGAAGGCACGGCGCGGGCGGCGCGTGGATTACAAAAGCAGACGGCCGTCGCCGGCAAGACGGGCACGTCGCGCGATGGCTGGTTCGCGGGCTACACGCCGCATCTCGTCTGCGTCGTGTGGGTCGGGTTCGACGACAATAAGCAGCTTGGGCTGACGGGCGCGGCCAGCGCGTTGCCGGTCTGGCAGGAGTTCATGACAGCGGCCATTGCGTTGCGCCCCGAGTTGGGCGCGGACGCCTTCGTCCGGCCCGACGGCATCACGACTGTCGAGATCGATCCGGACACGGGGCTGCTCGCCTCGCCTTATTGCCCGCACCGCCAGCGCATCGCCGTCACATCTACGCTCGCGCCTGTGGGCGCATGCTTCACGCATCAACCGCCGCTCGATCTGCTCGCGGTCAATGAGACGGGTAACACTGTCGGCGTTGCTCCTGCACAGCACATTGAAGCGGCCGATGACAGCGCGCGAAGCGCGGCGCTTGGTTCAGTGCGCGCGGGCCGGCACGCGGCCGTTGCGGCTGATGCGGCGGAGTTAATGCCTGTGCCAACGCAGGTCGAGCGTAACGGCAACGGCCGGTCGCGGCTAACGAATGAGTTGCGCATAGCGCCCGCGCCGCGCGTCTGGCCGCGCTGAACGCTTTCCCTTTAACCCAACTCAGAAATTTTGTAGTGGTCGAACGGTAAAGCTGCTGATGCCGCGCGAGCGGCAGGTGAGATTAGCCGTGTGTTTCAACGCACGGTCAGGCGGGCGGACGATACTCGTCGCATTAGCGACGGCTGAATTCACTCGGCGCTAACGCGACGAGGCGGTGCGGGCTATCATTGCCCCGGCGTTGAAACGCCGGGCTAAAGTCACGCCGCCGCTACGCGGCGAGTACGTCTGCGGTATTACATTTTGACCGCCACAAAAATTTTAAGCGCTCGGGCCGGTGATGTATTGAATCGCCGTCTGTAGTTGCGTGTGGAAATCGCTGAGCGCGCGGTCGAGCATCTGGTACTGCGTGAGCAGCATGTTCATGCCGTGCGTCAGGCTCGCCTCTTCGAGCTTGACGCTGAGGATCGGTTTGTCGAGCGCATCGGCGAACTTGACCTCGCGGCGCACGTACTTCGATTGAATAGCCGACTGGCTGACAAAGAGCAGCACGAGTTGGCAGCGTTTCAGTTTTTCCTCAAGCAGCGCGTCCCACTCCGCGCCGCCCGGAATCCCGCGGTCGTACCAGAGATGACAGCCGGCGGCGATCAGTCGTTCCATGACGGGCGCGATCCGCTCGATGTCCTGCCGCTTGTAGCTGATGAAGATGAACGGCTCGGTGCCTTCGTAGGGCACGGGCAGTTTGAGATCAGTTGGCAGCAGCGTGACCAACTCTTCCTCTTCGCGCCCGCGCGGCGCGACGCGACTGGCGAAGCGGCGCGCGAGATCGGCGGACGGTTGCCAGCCGAGCAACTTCGCGCGCTCACGTTCGTTCAGCGCGCTCGCGCAAATCTCGTCGGGCGCAAGCTCGATGAACGTGCCGGAATGGAGCGCGACAGTTAGTAACTCGTCGTAGTCGTCGGCGGTGAACTCAACCTCCGGCGGATCGAACTTGAGCGCGGCGAGCGGCCCCTGCGCATAGCGACGCACAGCATCCGCGAGCCACGCGGCGGCAGCGGATGTATCCACGGCGAGAAATTCTTCGCAGACGACAGCGGCCGTATCGAGGCTATCAGCCAGACGCTGCTGCGCACGCACGAGCGCGTCGGGCACGCCAGCGAGGTTGCGTGCCCGCAGCGCATTCTTGCGCGCGGCGCGGACGCGCTCAGAGTCGCGCGCGAGCGCACGCAGATGGACTTGGTAGCCGAGTTGATGACCGAAGGTGTCAGCTTCGGCCAGCAATGCATCGAGGTGCGGGGCAAGGCGAAAGTCCGAAGTGAACCAGACATCGCCGAGGGCGAAGCAGGGCGGGGCGACGCGCGCACGCCAACGGGGCATGTTCGCGGCCAACTGATCGTAGCGCGTGCGCGTCAAGGGCAACTCCACCGAGCCTTCGATCAGATTGTCGAGCCGTGTGAACGCGGCGAAGAAGCGGCGCAGTTCCGGTTCGCGTCGGGCCGGCGCGGCGAAGAACAGCACGCGCTCAAGCAGACGCTCTTCGTCGAGCCGCACACGCAAGGCGGGCGCGCCATCCGCGAGCGCGCCCACACTATCCATCAACCGCGCCAACTCCGCCGCCCACTCCGTCCGCGTCTCGCGCGCCACCGTGGGCAGCGACGGCAGCCGCAGACAGCCCTGACAAAGCGGCCCCGTTGCGCTCTCAAACGATGCGAGGTACATGTGCCCCCTTCAGTTTCGCCGCCTCTAACACGCGCCTCAGCCCGTGCGCCGCAACGCGCCGAGGGGCGAGCGTTCGAGCCGCTGCTTGACGCCGCGCACCTTCTCGCCGATAGAGTCCGCGGAGCTACCGGCGTTGGTCAGGCTCTGCCGGTCGCCGCGCTGAATCCGGAAGTCGATCTCTTGATCGATCTGCCGCTCATCCATCAACTCTCTGACGAGTTTGGTCAGCTTGGCGTGCGTCCATTCGAGCAAGCAGTTCACGTCCGTGATGTCGTATTCGCTCACGCGTTGCGTGCCGGGCACGACCGTGTTGAAGTGGACGAAACTGTTTGACTCGCGGTCTATGCCTTTGACGAGCGTGCGCTCGGCCCACTGGCCGGAATTGAGATGCGCGTCCCAGCCGACGTACAACTCCTTGTCATAACGATGAATCTGGCAGAAGACGACTGCGCGGCCGAGCGAGAGGACGAGTTGCTCGCGCTCCTCCTTGCCATCCAGCCCCCAGTACCAGATGCGCTCGACGCAGTGGCGGAAGTTGTTGGTGATCGGCGGCTCCAAAGCGCGCGTGAAGCGTTCGCGCAAGGTCGTGCCGTCGGGCCCCAACCCGGCGACGACCACCTGCCACGAGTCCACGCGTAGCAGTGCGCGCGGCTCGCCATCAGGTTTGCCCGCGCTGCGCACGGACGTTTGCCTCTGGTTGAGCAGGACGTAAGCGACGACTGCGCCGATCAACAAAAGGATGCCGACGCCGAACGTGACCGTCAGCAAGCCCAGCACGCCGAGCGCGACGGGCAGCAAACCCAGCCAGTCGAACTTGATGGCGTTGATCTTGTTGGCCGGTTTCCAAAACTCGAGCTGGCTCTGGCGCAACTGCATCGAGCCGAAGTTCGGCTCGGCCGCACGGCGCAACAGAAATTGCACGAGCTGCGTCACCTCGTTGCTGCCGAAGCGCCACATCCCGACATACTTCTTCACCTTGCCGCGATCATCGATGTCGAGGTTGTACTCCCACTCGTAACGGTGGAATGGTTTCGGCTCAAGCGAAATGACGGCCGTCGCGCGCTCGGTGACGAGCCGATCCTGCTTCGGCAACCAGCACTCGAATCTGACCTGCATCGGATAGACGAACGGCCCCGACTTGAGCACCAGCGCGTTCAAGCCCTCGCGGGCGCAGGCGTGTTGGAAGGCATCGTAAAGCTCATCGCGCGCTTGCTGCACGCGCATCCAGATGTTGTCGGCCCTGCGCTCAAGGATAGGCTGCGCGTCGAGCAGTTCGAGCGGCCGCGTAAGCGGCGCGGTGGGCCGGGCGGTAACGGTTGGGTTCATGATCGTAAACTCCGTCGCAAGCGTCGCCGGGGTGGTGGCGCGACGTTGCTGTCTATCCGCTGCCGCGTGTCCGCGAGGTAGGGAATGGGGCGGATGATGGAAAGTGGAACTGCGTTAAGCTGCGTCTGTCGGCTCGGCTATAGCGGCGCAAGGATATGGCGGGCGGCGCGTTGGCGTCAAGATGTTTCCGCCCGGCGACCGGGGCCTCAAGCGCGGCGTTCGAGGATGACTTGCGCGATGGCATGCGCGGCGGTGTGCGAGAGCGTGAGGTGCGCCGTGTCCGCGCCACAGCTTTGGAATAGCTCGCGCGCTTGCTGATGAAACGCGAGCGCGGGCGCGCCCATGTCATTCGCGACGACTTCCACGTCCCGCCACGCGAGACCGCCGCGCCAGCCCGTGCCGAGCGCCTTCAGCGCGGCTTCTTTCGCGGCGAAACGCGCGGCATAATGTTGCGCGGCCAATGCGCCGCGCCCATTGCAATAGGCGCGCTCGGCCGCGGTGAACACGCGCGCGACAAAACGCGGCGTGCGCTCGATGACGGCGCGCACGCGCGCAACTTCGATGATGTCAATGCCGATGGAAATGATCACAGCAGATGAGACACTAGCCCGCGCGGGCTTCTACTGGCGCGAGCGCAACGGCGTGCGCGCCCTCGCCTGCGCGCCGCTCGAACAGTGCGGCTTCGTTACAGCCTTTTCAACGCGCGCGGGCGGCGTCAGTCCTTTCCCGCAAAACGATCTAAACCTCGCCGGTTTTAGCGACGACACGGCCGCGAATATACACGAGAATCGCCGCCGCTTCCTCGCGCTCTTCGCCGGTGCATGGACGCTCGCCGCCGCGTGGCAAGTGCATGGCGCTGATGTCTGCGTCGTGCCAGACGAAGAAGCAGCGCGCCACACCGAAGCGCAACACTGCGATGCGCTCAGCACAGACGCGCCCGCCATTCTCGTCGGCGTCAAAACGGCCGACTGTGTGCCGATGCTCTTGGGCGACATGAGAAACCGCGCGTGCGCGGCCGTGCATGGCGGCTGGCGCGGCACGTCCGCGTCAATCGTCGTGCGTGCGCTTGAACGTATGCGCGCGGAGTACGGCACGCGCGCGGCGGATGTTCACGCAGCCATCGGGCCGGCGGCGCTTCAGTGTTGCTACGAAGTCGGCCGCGAAGTCATTGAAACGTTTCGCGCCCGCTTCGCTTACGCCGATGAACTGCTCACGCCCACGCGCCCCGACCACGCGCGCATAGACCTGCATGAGGCTAACCGGCGACAGCTAATCGCAGTGGGCGTGCCCGCCGCGCAGATTCACGCCGCTCCACTCTGCACCATCTGTCGCCCCGACCTGTTCTTCTCTTACCGCCGCGAAAAGAAAATCTACGGCCGCACGGGCCGGCTGCTCGCAGTCATTGGCAGAGGTCAGAAGTCAGAGGTTAGAGGCTAGAAGTCAGCAGCAGACAGTGCTTAACTGATCTCTGACCTCTGACCTCTTATTTCCTTCTGCCGAAATACTGTCCGTTGATCGCTTTCACTTTTTCGCTCGCGCCAACGACGGCGATCTGTAGCTTGACTTCACGATCAGTCGGCGGGAAGCAGACTTCGTTGTTGCAACTCTGGTAATGGACGCGCGCACGCAACTCCGTGTCGCCCTGCTGATAGTTCGCGGGCACGGTGATGGTGAACCGCAGCACGGCGCGGCCTTCGTAAAGTTGCACCGGCTCTTTGCTGAAACCGAGCTTACGCACGATGGCGCGCGGATAGCTGACCGCGCTCACGCGCCAGCCCTTCGGCGCGTCAACCTTCAATTCCGTCGGGATCATAAACTTGTTCGTCAGCCGGTTAGCGTTGACGTGATAGCCGTCAGGAATATCCAACACGACGGCGGCTTGCAGCACGCGCCCTTGTTGCGCCTTGTCGGCGGCGAAGAAGCCGTCCAAGCCGATGTTGGCCTGCATCATTGACACGGGCGGCGCGCTCGCATGGGTGTGCGGTCCAACCAGCAAGGTCAACGCGCAGGCGAGTAAAATAGCGTGGCGGATGAGAACATTTTTGCTCATATTGTTTCGTGAACTTATCGGCTCAAGATGAAAGAGACTTAGCCTATCTGATGCAGTACGGGCGCGCTCAAGTTGTTCACGCCCTGTCGCGCGGCAAGTTGGCCGCAGGCGGCGTAGATGTCGCGCCCGCGCGGACGCCGCACGAAAGCGCGCACGCCCTTCGCCGCGAGAATCGTCTGGAAGCGCGCGACGCGCTCCGGCGGTGATGGTTGATACGGCAGCGGGTCGGCCGGGTTGTGCGGGATTAGATTTACCTTCGCGCGCAGTTGATAACGATTGAGCAGGTTCGCCAGTTGCCGCGCTTGCTCGTCCGTGTCGTTCACGCCGTCGAGCATGACGTACTCGAACGTGAACCGCTCGCCCGGTTTGAGCGACGACTCGAACTCTTTGCACGCGGCCAACAGCTCATCGAGCGGCCACTTCTTATTGATTGGCATCAGCACGTCGCGCAACTCATCATTCGGCGCGGCGAGTGAGATGGCGAGATGCGGGCGCGCGGGGTATTGTGCAAGTTCGCGTATGCGCGGCACGATGCCGGCGGTCGAGACGGTGACGCGGTTCGGCACGATGTGGAGACCCGCCGGCTCGGCCATGACGCTGAGCGCGTGCAGCAACGGCTCGAAGGCGAGGAACGGCTCGCCCGCGCCCATCGCCACGAGGTTCGTCCCGCGCGGCGTCCGCGCGCCCACGCCATAAGCGTCGTTCAAGGCAATGATGATCTGCTCGACGATCTCGCCGGCCGTGAGCGTGCGCAACAAGCCCAACTTCGCGGTCAAACAAAAACTGCATTGCAGCGGGCAGCCCGACTGCGACGAGAAACAGATCGTATCGCGTCGCTCTTCAGGGATGAACACGGTCTCGACCGGCAACCCATCATGCGTCTTCAGCAAATAACGCCGCGTGCCGTCGGCAGAAATGTAGCGCGACTCGACCGTGAGCGTCGCTGTGGTCGCGCGCTCCGCCAAACGCGCACGCAACGCCTGTGGCAAGTCCGTCATCTCGGCGAATGAGCGCAGCCGCCGCCGTTGCAACGCCGCGAAGATTTGCCGCGCGCGATAATCCGGCTCGCCGAGAGCCGCGACGACCGCTGTCAACGCGGCCGGCGTCAGCCCCGTCAAATGCATCTGTTCGCTTGTCGCTGCCTTGCTCATTGCCCGCTCATTTTAACATCGCGCTCACGCATCACACAGTCACAGCCTTGCCGCTAATAGCAGTCGATAATATTATTATCCAACACTGTGTTGGATAATCCCGCTAATCAGCGCATTATCCTGCACCATGCAGGATAATGCGCTGTCAGGGCGTATTATCTTGCACAGCGCAGTAGAATAGTAGTTCGGTGCAAGATTGAGTGATGAGATGGGACTGGATGCCACTGTCTATTGCAACTGTTTTGAAACAAGCCGGCTCAAAGAACCACCACCATGTCCGGTCTCTACATCGACTGATGGGAGTCTTGACTGTCCAAGCGAGGATCTCGATACGGTTTTTGCTTTCG
>JANMAD010000405.1:0-2583 GCA_031359515.1 Acidobacteriota bacterium
GCCGAGGGGCCGTCCTTCGGGATCGCGCCCGCAGGCACGTGCAGGTGTACGCCGTAGTGTTTGAACAACTCCGGCGAGATGCCGAACTCGGCCGCGTGCGACCAGAGGAACGAGCGCGCCGCCCGCGCCGACTCTTGCATCACCTCGCCGAGTTGACCGGTGAGCGTCAGGCCCGAGCCGCCGGGCAGGAGCGTCGCTTCGATGAATAGAATCTCGCCGCCCATCTCCGTCCACGCCATGCCGGTCGCCACGCCCGCCGGCACTTCCTTGCGCGCCTGTTCCGGGTAGAAGCGCGGCGCACCCAAGAACTCTTTCAAGTCGTCGGCGTCAACTAGCACATGCTGCGCTTCGCCCTGCGCGATCTTCAAGGCCGCCTTGCGCGCCACGCGCCCGATGGTGCGCTCGTACTGGCGCACGCCCGCCTCGCGCGTGTAACGCTCGGCGATCAGAGAGAGCGCGGCGTCGGTGATCTCGAACTGCTCCGGCTTGAGACCGTTCTCGAACGTCTGCCGCGCAACTAAATACTGCTTCGCGATGTTTAGCTTCTCGCGGTCGCTGTAGCCCGCGAGTTGGATGATCTCCATGCGGTCGCGCAAGGGCGGCGGGATCGGCCCCAACTGATTCGCCGTCGCGATGAAGAAGACCTTCGACAGATCGAACGGCAGATCGATGTAGTGATCGCGGAACGTGTTGTTCTGCTGCGGGTCGAGCACCTCCAGCAGCGCGGCGGACGGGTCGCCGCGATAGTCGTTGCCGAGCTTGTCAATCTCGTCGAGCATCAAGACGGGATTGTTGACTTTCGCGCGCCGGAGCGACTGAATGATGCGGCCGGGCAGCGCGCCGATGTACGTGCGCCGGTGGCCGCGCAACTCCGCTTCGTCGCGCATGCCGCCCAGCGAGATGCGCTCGAACTCGCGGCCGAGCGCACGCGCAATCGAGCGGCCCAAGCTCGTCTTACCGACGCCCGGCGGGCCGGCGAAGCAGAGGATCGGACTCTTCGTGTCGGGGCGCAGTTTGATGACGGCGAGGAATTCGAGGATGCGCTCCTTGATGTCCTCCAAGCCATAATGATCTTCGTCGAGGATGCGCCGCGCTTCGGCGAGATCGAGTTTATCCTCGGACGATTTGCGCCACGGCAGTTCCAGCACGTATTCCAGATATGAGCGGATGACGTGATAGTCGGGCGCGGCCGCCGGCAGACGCTCCATGCGGCGCAACTCGCGGTCGGCTTCGGTGCGTACCTCGTCGGGCAGATCGGCTTCCTGCAAACGTTCGCGCATTAGTTCGGCTTCGGCGCGCTCGCCGCCTTCGTCCTCGCCCAGCTCCTTCTGGATGGCCTTCATCTGCTGGCGCAGAATATAATCGCGCTGTGCCTTGTCCATCTCGGTCTGCGCTTCAGTAGAAATCTTCGAGCGCAGTTGCATGATCTCCAACTCGCGCGCGAGTCGCACGTGCGCGAGGCGTAACAACTCGTCCACCGTATCGGCTTCGAGCATCGCCTGCTCTTGCTCTAAGCCGAGATTGAGGATCGACGCGAGGAAATAAGCCAACTGCACCGGCTCGCTCGTGCCCATCACGGCGGCGCGCACTTCGGGCGGGACTTGCGGCAAGAGCGCCAGCGCACGCTCGATCAGCGTGCGCATGTTCTGCTGCAACGCTTCGACCTCGTCCGTGTTCTCCGTCTTCAACTCCGGCAAGATTTGCACGCGGGCGCGCAGGAATGGCTCGGTCTGCGTCCACGATAAAACTTTAATCCGCTCCGTGCCCTGCACGATCAACTGAATCGCTTCCGGCGTGCGCATCATCCGCTTGATCATCACGAGCGTGCCGACCTCGTAAATATCTTCGGGCTGCGCTTCGTTATCAATGCCGCGATCAGGACGCACGCTGACGCACGCGATCAGTTTTTCGGGGTGCGCAAGCGCAGCCTCGACCGCCGCGACCGAGCGCGGGCGGCCCGCCGCGAGCGGCACGACCGTGCCCGGAAACAGCGTCGTACTTTGCAACGGCAGCACCGCGATCTCGAACGGCTCAGCGGCGCTCACAGGCGGCGCGGTCGCCGCAGTCGTCGGGTTGTTGGTTTCAGTTTCAGCCATAAGATTGAGCTATTAGCGATTAGCTGTTAGCCATTAGCTTAAAGCAAAGAGCTAAAAGCTAACGGCTAACAGTTTCTTCATTCTTTACATTCTTCCATGCTGCGCAGGCGCAGGATAAGCAGCCCGTCGCGGTAGTCGCGCTCAAGGCTCGCGCCTTCGATCCGGCAAGGAAAGCGCAACGTTTTCTCGAAGCGACTGTAGGTGATTTCGAGTTGATGATAGGCGAGCGTCTCGTGACAGCAGGCATCTTGCCGGCAGCCGGACACGCGCAAGACCGGCCCTGCTATCTCAATCTCGATCTCGTCGGCCCGCACGCCCGCCAGATCGAGCTTAACCAGCCAGCCGTCCTTGATGCGATACACGTCCGCCGCCGGT
Organism: Acidobacteriota bacterium; assembly: GCA_031359515.1. Lineage (GTDB taxonomy): Bacteria > Acidobacteriota > Blastocatellia > Pyrinomonadales > Pyrinomonadaceae > QHXQ01. The sequence continues at coordinate 2,472 of JANMAD010000405.1, forward strand.
ATCCATTTCTGCCCGGCCGCGGGGCGGCTCTGCTGCGTGGACAGTAGCCGGAAATAACGCTCGATTGAGTTTGCCATAGAAAGACAGTGACGAGTGACGAGTGACAAGTGAC
>JANMAD010000459.1:0-29231 GCA_031359515.1 Acidobacteriota bacterium
GTCCAAGCTCAACGCAAACTTCTCCTCGATGGCGACACGCAAGGCCGCGCTGTTCAGTTCGCCCACCAGCCGCGCAAAAGTTTCCCCATATTGCACCTGCGTCAGTGGCACGCTGCCGCGAAAAGGAATACTTGGGAAATCTGCGCCAATGGCGTCCGCGTATTCCGCGCGCAGAAAGTTGCCGATCACAAGAAACGGGAAAGGGCTGTTATTAAGCGGCGTGGCGCGTAGCGCGTCTAAGTTGATAATAGAAGGTTGCTCGATCATTAAAGTTCTCTGTCACAGAGGCGCGGACTGCATTCAAGCGATGGGAAATTTTAACGGCATCGCGCCCGCGCGTCTACACGCGACAGCGCGTTTTGCCGGTTGACGCCTCCCCGCATGACCTTCTATGTTCAAGGCGCGGCAGACATGTTTTGAAAATCACAGCCACCATCATCACGCTCAATGAAGCCGACAACATCCGCGCGGCCTGCGAATCCGTCTCGTGGGCCGATGAGACGCTGGTCGTTGACTCCGGCTCGACCGACGCGACGCGCGAGATCGCCCAAGCCTGCGGCGCACGTGTGCTTGAGCAGGCGTGGCCCGGTTTCGCCGCCCAGAAACAGTTCGCCGCCGAGCAGGCGCAGCACGATTGGATTTTCAGCCTCGATGCGGACGAGCGGCTCTCGCCGGAACTGCGCGCCTCGATTGATGACGTGCTTTATGTGGACAGTGCGCGCCTAGCCGACGGCTACATGATCGCGCGCCGCGCTTTCTACATGGGCCGCTGGATACGCGGCGGTGGTTGGTATCCTGATCGCCAACTGCGTCTCTACAACCGCACGCGCGGTCGCTGGGAGGGCGCATACATACACGAGTCCGTGAAGATGCAAACGGATGCGCGGGTCGAGACGTTGCGCGGCGATCTGTTGCACTACACCGTGCCCGACGCCGCTTATCATCATCGCATGATCGGCGAGCGTTACGCGCCGCTCGCTGCGCAGAAGATGTTCGCGCAAGGTCGGCGCACGACGCCGTGGCAGATCGCCGCCGTCGGCCCCGTCGCGTTCTTTCGCACCTTCATTCTCAAGGCGGGTTTCCGCGACGGTCTCGCCGGTTTCAGCATCGCCACCTTCGCCGCGCACCACGTCTTTCTCAAATATCTTATGTTGTGGGAATTGCAAAATCGCTCTAAGTCTTAAACAGCCGATGCGCTCTCTATCTCCAAACAACACGACGGCCGCGGTGCGGGCGATTACGCCGCCCGCACCGTTGGGGCCGGCGCGCTGGGATTGGCAGCGCGTGCGTCGTGTACTGGTCTTGCGTCTGCGCTCCATCGGCGACACCGTCCTGGCGACGCCCGCGCTCGACAGCCTGCGCAGGTTTCTGCCGGACGCGCAGATCGATATCGTGCTGGAGGATTGGGTCGCCCCGTTGCTCGACGGCTTCGACGCTGTGGACAACATTATCACGGTGGAACGCGCCAGCCTACGTTCGCGCATACGCGCCGCACGACACTTGCGCGCCACACGCTACGACGTGGCCTACAATCTGCACGGCGGCACGACCGCGACGCTGCTCGTGCGCGCATCCGGTGCGCGGCATCGCGTCGGCTATGCTTCGTATCAATATAGCCGTCTGTACAATCATCACTCACCAACCTCATCTGAGCTTTGGGCACGCGCGAAGACGCACTCCGTCGAGCAGCAACTCGCGCTGTTGGGCTGGACGGGCGTGCCCGTGTCTGATCGCCCGCCGACACGACTTGCAGTAACGACCTCGGCCGCCGCGAGCATCACCGCGCGCCTGCAAGCAGCAGGCATCGAACAGGCAAAACCTTTCGCGCTGCTTCACCCGGCGGCCGCGTTCGACTCGAAGCAGTGGGCGACGGAAAACTTCGCGCGGGTCGCAGAATTCCTGCACGGGCGTGGACTGAACGCGCTTGCCATCGCCGCGCCGAATGAGTCGAGCGTGCTTACGCAGTTGTTCAATGCCTCTGCAACCCCGATCACGCTTTTTTCCGACCTATCGCTACCGGAAGTGACCGCGCTTGCCGCCCGTGCGCGGCTCTTCGTCGGCAACGATAGCGGCGTCGCGCACATCGCCGCCGCCGTGCGTGCGCCATCGGTCGTCATCTTCGGCTCATCCAACATCGCGCACTGGCGGCCGTGGACAGACGCGCCCGCCGCCATCGTGCGCGAAGAGATGCCGTGCGCGCCGTGTCCGGGTTATACCTGTGCGGAGTTCGAGTTAGCACAATGTATTCGCCGCGTCCCGGTCGCGCGCGTCGTCGCGGCGATTGAAGAAGTGCTGCGGCAAAGTAATCAGTCATCCGCTAACGCAAATAAGGTTTGACGTTTGCTTATATTCATGCAGACGGCTTATTTACTGTACGCGCTAAATTTCCATTGATTATTTTTAGCGCCTGCGCTATAAGTCGGCGGCATGGCTAAGCACGAAGCGCAAAAACTGACGGTGCGCGTGGCGGCCGAACGCCTCGGCATGGCAATCCCGACCGTGACGTTGTGGTGTCGTGCTGGCAAGTTCCCGAACGCCGAACAGGTGGACACCCCGCGCGGCCCTGTATGGTACATCCCCGAAGCCGATCTGGCGGGCGCGCAGCCGCGTGGTCGCGGCCGGCCTCCGAAGCATCCAGCTGACACGACGCGCGAGTTGAATACTGCGTTCAAGAAAGCGGCTGAGGCAGCGCGCCAGCCGGCGAAACGACGCGGCAGAAAGGCGGCTTGAAAGGAGTCCGCCCCACCTTGGTTAATTTTAAAGATTGGGCGCTCGGGGCTGCCGCGAAAGCTTCTAAGGTCAAACTCGCGGAGCGGCAGGTCGGTGACGTTATGATCCTCGACGTGGAGGGGAACATCCTCACGGGCGAAAGCGCGGCCGCCGTGCGGGACACCATCCGCCGCCTGCTCGCCGTGGGACACCGGAAGATTTTCCTGAACTTGGCGCAGGTGCGGTGGGTTGACTCGGAAGGCATCGGCGAACTGGTCGCCGCCCATGTGGCCGTGACGCGCGCAGGCGGCCAGATCAAGCTCCTGAAAGTGAGGGACAGGATCAGAGAACTGCTGACGATCACCGGGCTGCATACCGTGTTCGACATCTACGATGACGAACTGACAGCACTGAATGATTACCAATGACGGCCATAGACTCAGAACAACAACGACCCGCACAACAGCGCGGCAGAAAGGCAGCTTAACGTGCGTGCGGAGACGCCACAGCAACGAGTGTTGGCTGCGTTGCGGGCCGGCGAACGGGATTGGGCGTATCTCAAAGCGGCGGCGCAGCTCAACGATGAGCGGCTCGGCCTAACGCTGAATGCCCTGCTGAGTGACCGCTTGATTTGGACGGTCCAACATAATGATCAGCGGCTGTACGGATTAGAAAGGCGGCAAGGATTAGTGCCGCGCTTTCCAACGCGAAAGCGGCGGGCAGATGACTAACATAGCAGAAAGGCGGCGTGATGATGAGCAACCCGTTGGAGTATGAAGATCGGCAACTGACCTGCGGCGACTGCGGCGAAGGCTACGTGTGGAGCGCCAAAGATCAGGAGTTCTACAAGTCGAAGGATTATGAGCAGCCCAAGCGGTGTCCACCCTGCCGGCAAGCGAAGAAACAAGCGCGTGAGCGGAGCGGGCAAGATCGCGCGGGCAACAGATAAGCGACGGAGAGATTAACCGCAAGTTTGCTCTCGTGACTGCACATCTGACGACGCGCACCTTGCAGGTCGAGCAGATCGGCAAGAAGGTGGACGCCCGCACCGGGTAGTGTCCTAATTTGAAAAAAGAGGCCAACATTTATCGGGCCAAGATTTTCAAACCAGGACACTACTCGCCCCATGTCTCTTACTCCTCGCGGGTGATGGGGCTGATGGTTGCGAGCCGCTTCTTGGCGAGGTCGGAGTTGACGCCGGGCAGTTCTTTCGCCACCCAAGCATCAAAATCACGAATCACGTCGGTGAGTTCTCGCGCGAGCGCGTCCGCGCGCTCGATTTGAGTTTGCGTGGGCCGGCCCTCATAGCCGGTGACGTTGGCGTACAGTCCCGTGAGGTTCTCGCGCAGCCGCTCTTCGCCCGTGATCATGCCGCCTTCTTTGGTGGCAACGATCTTCTTGCGCAGTTCGTCAACTTGCGCAGAGGCAGTGTGCAAACGCGCAACGAGCGGGTCGCCTGCCGCGAGACCGGCAGCGCGTTCGTCGAGCGCGAGACGCACGTTGTTGATGCGCTCGACGGCGAACGTCATGTCGCCGAGCAGATTATAGACCTTCATCGCAAGATCAAGCTGTGCGCGCCGATCCTCCGGCGAGTAGGTCGAGCGCGGGTCGGGCATGACCTTTAGCTCGGTGGTGTAAGTCTGCCCGTTCTTGGTCATACGCACGGTGTACGTGCCGGGCAAGAGGCGCGGGCCGGTTGATGCGCCGAAATCCGCGCTGGCGGCCGTCGGGACTTTCGGCGGCGCAAGGCGCATAGACCACGTCGCGCGGTTCAAGCCGCGCCGCTTGCTGCTCGGAATAATACCGACGACCTTGCCGCTTGCATCCAAGACTTCGATCTTGAGATCGCCGAAGATGTGCCGCTTCTGCTGATAGTACGTGATGACAGCTTCGTCCGTCGGATTTGGCCCGACGAACATCGCGTCGCCGTTGGCCCAGCCGCCGCCGGCCTGTATGCGCTGCACAGTGGGCCGCGCCTCAATGAAGGCGGCCGGTTTGGCGAGCATCTCTGGCGTCAACGCACGGAGCGGTGTGATGTCATCAATGATCCAAATGCCGCGCCCGTGCGTGGCGATGACAAGATCGTTCTCGCGCGGTTGAATGGCGAGGTCGCGCACCGCCACCTGCGGGAAGTCGCCGCCCTTGTACTGCGCCCAGTGGCGACCGCCATCAAGTGAGACCCACAGACCAAACTCCGTGCCGACGAAGAGCAAATTGCGGTTGACCAAATCCTCGCGCACGACATGCGCGTAGCCGCGCACGGGCGTGCCTTCGGGCGCGACAAGCGGCGTCCACGTCTGGCCGAAATCAACCGTCTTATAGACGTAAGGGCGCATGTCGCCGAAGGTGTGCAGGTCGAAGGTCGCGTAGGCCGTGCCTTCGTCGAAGTGGCTCGTGTCGATGTAAGAGACCCATGCGTTTTTCGGCAGACCTTGAATATTGGCGACGACGTTCGTCCAAGTCTTACCGCCGTCGCGCGTGACATGCACGTTGCCGTCATCCGTCCCGGCCCAGACGACGTTCGGGTTCTTCGGCGACTCGCTGATCGAGTAGATCGTCGTGTGCATTTCGGCGGAAGAGTTATCAACGCTGATGCCGCCGGACTGTTCCTGTTTCTGCTTGGCGGGGTCGTTAGTCGTCAGGTCAGGCGAGATGCGTTCCCACGTCTGCCCGTGATCACGCGAGCGGAAGAGAAACCGCGCGCCGATATAGATCGTGCCTGTCGGGCTGACTTGGATCGGCGTGTTCCAGTTAAAGCGCAGCTTGCCTTCTTTGTATTGCGGGAGCGGCTGAATGCTGCGCGTCTCGTGCGACTTGCGATTGATGCGCCCGATGTAGCCGCCCTGCGATTCGGCATAGATGTAGTCAGGGTCGGACGTGTCCGCGAACATCCAGAAGCCGTCGCCGCCATACATATTCTCCCACTGGTGACTGGTGATGCCGCCGGGAAACTGCGACTCGCCGACCCACGAACTGTTGTCCTGCAACCCGCCATAAACGCGATAGGGCTGCGCCATGTCAACCGAGACATGATAGAACTGCGAGACAGGTAGGTTCTCAGCTTTCCACCAACGACTGCCGCCGTCGTATGAATACCAGAGACCGCCGTCGTCACCCGTAATGAGGTGATCCGTATTGCCGGGATCGATCCAGACATCATGAAAGTCGCCGTGCGCGCCGCCGTTGATGTTACTGAAACTGCGCCCGCCGTCATTGCTCAGGATGAGCGAGCCGCCGGCCTTATAAATTTTGTTCTCGTCCTTCGGATCAACTATGAGGTTGGCGAAATAGAAGGGCCGCCAGATCATGTTCTGGCTGCGGTCGAGCATGACCCACGTCTGCCCGCCATCGTCCGAACGATAGAGCGCATTCTTCGGCGGCACGGCTTCGATGAAAGCATAGACGACCGAGGATTTCGACGGTGCGACGGCGACCGCCACGCGGCCCCACGGTTTGGCCGGCAGCCCTTTCGCCGCTTTCTCATCAAGCTCTGTCCACGTCGCGCCGCCGTCGGTTGATTTGAAAAGGCCGCTCGCGCTCGGCGCGTCAGAGCCGTCGCCGCCGGAACGAAACGACCAGCCGTAGCGCCTGAACTCCCACATCCCCGCGTAGAGCGTCTTCGGGTTCTGCTTGTCCATCGACATCATGGAGCAGCCCGTCGCCGAGTTCGCGCCTTTGAGGATTTTGTGCCAACTCTGCCCGCCGTCGGTCGTCTTATAGACGCCGCGCTCATCCGAGTCGCTCCACAGCTTGCCGGGCGCGCAGACATAGACAGTGTTCGTGTCCGTCGGGTCAACGAGAATTTTGGCGATGCGCTCGGAATCTTTGAGACCGACGTTCGTCCAATTGTCGCCGCCGTCGGTTGATTTATAAACTCCGTCGCCGACCGATGTGCTGTTGCGCGTCCACGCCTCGCCCGTGCCGACCCAGAGCGTCTTCGGGTTCTTCGGATCAATCGTTACTGCGCCGACGGACTGCACCGGCTGTTTGTCGAAGACCGGCTTGAAGGTCGTGCCGCCGTTGACCGACTTCCACACGCCGCCGGAAGCCGCCGCGACATAGATGGTCAGTCGCTGCCCTTCGCGCACAGCATCCACCGCCGTGATACGTCCGCTCATCGCCGCCGAGCCGATGTTGCGTGCGCCGAGACCGGAGATAGTTTCGGAGTCAACTCTCACGGCGGACTGCCCGGCGGGTGTCTGCGCGGCCGGTGTGGCCGTCGTGGTCTGCGCTGCCACGCCGGACGCAAGGGAAACAATTGTGACCGCCGTCGAAATCCAATAGATCATATTCTTGTTCATCACTTCTTCCCTTTCCTATCGGGGCTTTTTAGTTGGCGGTTCTTTGCTGGCCGACGGTTGTTTCTTCTCGTCCTGCTTCGGCAACTTCTGAGAGGCATCATGCGCGTCGCCCTGCGGCTGACGCGCCGTGGCCGCGCCCGGCACAGGCTGCGTGAAGCGATTATCGCCCAACGTCACGTTGGCCTCTATCTTCTCCCACGTGACCTTCGCGCGATTCTGGCTGCCCTTCGGCCCGGACTCGATGGAGAAAGGCATAAAGACGCCTGCCACTTGCTTATAATCGCCGAGCGATATTTCGTATTCCTGCGGCGCACCGCGCACGAACCGCTTGATCTCGATCTTGATCGGGACGTATGTGTCCGTGTCCATAAAGTAATAACGCTCGTCGCCATTTTTTTGCGTGACCTTGAGCTTGTAAGTATCCGTGCCCTCGAACTGATCCATGCCGACGAACTCGACCTTGTTGCCCTTCGCCTGATAGTTGATGAGCGGCCCGTCGAAATCCGCGTCCTCGATAATTGACTTCATCTCCTCTTCGCCGAGCGGCTCAGCATCTTTCTTGCCGCCCCACGGCTCGATCTTCCAGCCGCCGTGGCCGTCGTAGGCGTTCACGCCCGTCAAGCCCTGCAAAGCAAACTCCTCGCGCACCATGTTCGGTCGCTTGTGTTCCTCCGTGACCACAGCCTCGAAGCCGCCACCGCCATTGAACTGCCCCACGCTGCGCGTAGACTTAATGGCTTGCAGTTTCTCCGTGCCACCGATGGTCTTGACGTACTTGCTTATGATTTCGTCGGCCGTCTGTGCCGACGCAGAAGCGGCGCAAAGCGCCAGCCCCAGAATTCCCAGCACAACTCTACGCATGATCTTCTCCTTAAGTTGGCAAAACAGAGATGTGATACGACTTCGGATGATCCGTTAAGCCGTACAATTCATAGATAAGCGCATCAATGCGAGCTACGCTTCATAGCTGCCACTCCTTTTGCGGTTAATCATATCAAGTGCATTCGCATCAAGGAAGGGCTTAAGCTCGAGCTATCTCACGCTAAATGGGAGCGACAAAAATTTCAATGTGAAAAAACACCATGAAGGAGCGTATGGCACTGTCGCAGTCGTGGCATTACGACAGAGATAAGCGATTCGATAGGAGGGGTAATCGCTGACATCTCGTCCTTCGCAGTCTCACCGCCGCCCGCGTTCCTTAATGAATACGGTCTCGCCTATGACCGGCTCGTGGCCGGTTTCGCCGGAACGATCTTGCTCTACTTTGCGCTGTGCCAGTCTGAGCCGTTGGTGGAGCAGATCGCGTGGTGGCACGAGGGTTGTGCAGATAATGGCCCGGCCAAGCGCGTGCCGCCATCCGTGTCCGCTAAGTTAGCCGAGTACCGACAGATCATCGCGGCACTGGTGCCACGATTAGAATGAGCGGTAGGAAACAGACACTGCGGGCGATCCGCACAGTTTGCTCTGCTCACTCTCTAAAAGAGGCGCGTATTTGCCCTGTGCTGCATCGGGGCATACTGCGCCGCCCGCCGCTCTCTAGCCCGTCCTGCCGCACGTGGCGCGCGAGCAATCCATCTCCCAGCGCCTTAGCTTCAGCGCCCTATAACGGTCGTGCTTGTTAAACAAGGGAATTGGGAATTAAAAAAGGTGGCCGTTGCCAGACCACCTCTTAACTCTCAATAACTATGCAACCACTTCTTCGGCAATGCCAAGCGCTCTGCTTGCACCTGCACAGAAAAGCTTTGATCTTTGCGATTTGCCGGAAGGCACTGAAATCACGCCAAGTCGAAGCGGTCAAGATTCATTACCTTGGTCCACGCCGCCACAAAGTCCCGCACGAACTTTTCTTGAGAATCATCACATCCGTAAACTTCAGCTAAGGCTCGAAGTTCCGAGTTCGAACCGAAGACGAGATCGACACGCGTACCGGTCCATTTGGGTTCGCCGGTGGCACGATCACGACCTTCAAATAATTCTTCCGCCTCAGATGTCGCCTTCCACGTCGTGCCGAAATCGAGCAGGTTGACGAAGAAGTCGTTGGTGAGCGTTTCGGGTCGAGCGGTGAAAACGCCGTGTTGTGACTGCTGGAAGTTCGTGTTAAGAACACGCAAACCGCCAACCAGAACCGTCATTTCAGGCACGGTCAGCGTCAACAATTGCGCCTTGTCAACCAGCATTTCCTCCGCCTTCGTCGTATGCTGGCTCCTCTTGTAGTTGCGGAAGCCGTCCGCCTGCGGCTCCAGATACCTGAATGATTCCACTTCGGTTTGCTCTTGCGATGCATCGGCGCGTCCCGGACTAAAGGGCACCGTCACATCATGACCGGCATCCTTCGCTGCCTTCTCGATTGCGGCGCATCCGCCGAGAACAATCAGGTCGGCGAGCGAAACTAGTTTTTTGCCGGAAAAAATTATCCCGGACTGAGCGTCGTTGAACTCTTTTTTGATACCTTCAAGCGTTTCCAGCACTGTCGCCAGTTGCGCCGGATTGTTGACTTCCCAATTCTTCTGCGGCTCAAGGCGAATTCGCGCGCCGTTCGCGCCGCCGCGTTTATCGCCGCCGCGGAATGTTGAGGCCGATGCCCAGGCAGTCGATACCAGTTGGGACACGGACAAATCCGAATCAAGTATCTTTGCCTTCAATGCGGCGATGTCCGCCTCGTCAATCAGTTCATGCGTAACGTCCGGGATAGGATCCTGCCAGATCAGTTCTTCCTCTGGCACCTCAGAGCCGAGATAACGCGCACGCGGTCCCATATCGCGGTGCGTCAGCTTGAACCACGCCCGCGCAAATGCGTCCGCGAACTCATCGGGATTTTCGAGGAAACGTCTTGAAATCTTTTCATATGCCGGGTCGAGCCGCAGCGACAAGTCGGTGGTCAACATAGTCGGCAGGTGTTTTTTCGACGGATCGTGAGCATCCGGGATAATCGCGTCGGTGTCTTTGGCAACCCACTGCTGTGCGCCGCCGGGACTCTTCGAGAGTTCCCACTCAAAGCCGAACAGGTTCTCGAAATAATTGTTGCTCCACTTCGTCGGCGTCGTCGTCCAGGTAACTTCCAGCCCGCTGGTAATCGTGTCGGCACCCTTTCCCGTACCGAAGCTATTGTGCCAGCCGAAGCCTTGTGCCGCCAGCCCGACCGCTTCCGGCTCGTCGCTGACGTGCGACGAATCAGCCGCGCCGTGCGTCTTGCCGAAGCTATGCCCGCCCGCGATCAGCGCGACGGTTTCCTCGTCGTTCATCGCCATGCGTCCGAACGTTTCGCGGATGTCGCGGGCAGCCGCGAGCGGATCGGGATTCCCGTCCGGACCTTCGGGATTAACGTAAATCAGCCCCATCTGCACCGCCGCCAGAGGATTCTCCAGCTTCCGGCTGTGTATGTCGCCATCCGCATCGTCGTCGGACACTAGCACCCCGCCCGCCTTAGCGACACCCTCGGAACCGTGCTCATAGCGGATGTCGCCAGCCAGCCAGGTCGTTTCGGCACCCCAGTAAACATCCTGATCCGGCTCCCATACGTCCTCGCGCCCGCCGCCGAAACCGAACGTCTTGAAGCCCATCGTTTCCAACGCAACGTTGCCCACGAGAATCATCAGATCAGCCCACGAGATTTTCCGACCATACTTCTGTTTGATCGGCCATAAGAGCCGCCGCGCCTTGTCCAGACTCACATTGTCCGGCCAACTGTTGAGCGGCGCGAAACGCTGTTGCCCCCGTCCGCCGCCGCCGCGACCGTCGCCGATGCGGTAAGTTCCGGCACTGTGCCACGTCAAGCGAATAAACAACGGACCGTAATGTCCGAAGTCCGCTGGCCACCAATCCTGCGAGTCGGTCATCAGCGCGGCAAGATCCTCCTTCACGGCCGCCAGGTCGAGTGTCTTGAATTCTTCCGCGTAATTGAATTCCTCGCCCATCGGATTGGATAGGGAAGAATGTTGACGAAGGATGCTCAAATTCAACTTGTTCGGCCACCAGTCACGATTTGACCTATGACTAGCGGTGGTGAACTTGATCGCTCCGCCCGTAAACGGGCATCGGCTTGAACCGTTGACATCCAAAACGGGGTCATTTGATGATTCACTCTGTACTTCGTTATTTCCCATCTTTTATTTACCTTTCAAACTGTTTTTTAGATTGCTTTCCGGAACGAATTTGTGTCATTCGTTCTAGCTCAACCCCGATATGCAGTTGATTTTCTCATTTACTGCACTCAGGACATAAACCACGCAGAGTCAGTTCGATTGCTTCAGCTCTGAATTTCGAGCGGTCAGACGCTTCTTCAATCAGTTCAACCGGAATAGACAGTTCCAGATCGACTATCATTCCGCAATTGTTACAGATCGCGTGGTCGTGCTGCGTCAGTTTGCGATCATAACGGTTGGCATCCATGCCGAACCGGATCTCGCCGATTAAGCCCTCTTTCTTCAGGTAATTCAGAGAATTGTAAACGGTTGCGAACGAGATACCCGGCAGAAGCCGGCGGGCATCATCAAAGATCTCATTGGCAGTCAGATGCTTGTCCGATCCGCGAATCGCCCGGAGGACGGCTTGGCGCTGTTTCGTCAATCCTAGACTTTCGATATCTTTCATTGCGTACTTCATAATATTAGAATAATTCTGATTCAAAAACATGTCAAGTGACTCAAGATTCCTAACCTCTCATTTGCCCTTCCAACTCTTTAACCCGCATTTTCTCCCGCTTAAGGGCACCGGTAAGGAAGGCAATAGTGCGGTGTAACTCTAACTGCGTCATTGCCTGCTCGCTTAACACGCTCAGGGCGGCGACCTGCTCCGGCGTCAATTCTCTGGGGATGCGATCAATGACGCAGAGAGTGCCGAGTTTGAAGCCCTCGGTCGTGGTCAACGGAGAACCAGCATAGAACCTGATGTGCGGCTCAGAGGTGACCAGCGGGTTGGTCTTGAAGCGTTCGTCATCCAGCGCGTCCCTGACAGTAAAAGTGCCGGGCTGTAGGATGGCGTGCGCGCAGAAGGAGATATCGCGCGATGTCTCCGCAGGCGTCAACCCAACCCGTGCCTTGAACCACTGCCGGTCAGCATCAATCAACGTTAGTATGCCGATGGGCGTGTTGCAGATGTAGGCGGCCAAGCGGGTGAGGTCATCGAAGGACTTTTCCGGGTCGGTGTCGAGTACCTCGAACTGACGCAGGACTTCGAGGCGGGCGGTTTCGTTCTCTGGCAAAGGTGCTTTCATATTCATCCCTTCAATTAGATATGTTCCCGATAGCAACATCTTACTATGATAACGAGTGGGGCGTGTTAGTAGATGATTGTGGAGTACAACAATAAATCGTCAGGTGATTGGTCGCGCGCGAAAATTTATAGTGTTATGTTTGCCGCAGCCGCTCGGCGAAGCCTTTAATTTGTTATGCCCAAAATTTCTATTGACGGCGCGGATATTTATTACGAAGTTCACGGCGACGGCGCGCCGTTAGTTTTAATTCCCGGCTTGGGTACGGGGTTGTGGCTCTGGTTTAAGCAAGTGCCCGCCTTCGCCGGAGCGTTTCGGACTATTGTCTTTGATCCGCCCGGCGTCGGGCAGTCGGACAAATCAGTTGGCGACTTTACCGCCCCCTCGCTCGCCGCGACAGTGGCGCATTTGCTTGATGCGCTCGACATCGAGCGGGCACACGTCTTAGGGGCTTCCCTCGGCGGCTTTGTCGCGCAGGAGTTCGCGCTCGGCTATCCGCACAAGACACTGAGCCTTGTGCTGTGCTGTACGAGTGCGGGCGGCGCACGGCACGTCCCGCCATCGGCGAACGTGCTGGCAGCGTATGCGGCAAACTTTCAACTCGCTGCGGATGAGCGGATCCGGCAAAATTTGTTACTCTCCTTTGCGCCGCAGTATGTCGCAGAGCATGCCACAGAGGTCGAGCGCGTGTTGCAGATGCGCCTATCGAACTTCGTGCCGGATGATGTTTACGTGAATCAAGCGCGCGTCGGACAAACGTTCGACGCGGACGCGCGCGTCGCACAGATTAACGCCCCCACACTCGTCATCACCGGCGAAGCTGACCGCATCGTGCCAATGGAGAATTCCATCAATCTCGCTGCTGCAATCCCGCAAGCGAAATCAACGGTTGTGCCGAGCGGCAGCCACATGTTTTTCATCGAACAGGCGGAGCGCTTCAATGCCGCCGTGATCGAGTTCATCAATCACGTTCGCTCAACTCAAACTTAACGCGCAGCCATTACTTCCAAGACACATCATGCGTTCCGCTAAAATTATCGGCACAGGGTCTTACGTGCCGGAACAATTGCTGACCAACGACGACCTCAGCCGCATGCTCGGCGAGAACATCAACGAGTTCGTTTCCCAGATCGTCGGCATCAACGAGCGCCACGTCTGTGCCGCAGATGAAAGCACGGCGGATTTGGCGACGGCTGCTGCTGCCCGCGCGCTTGCGGCGGCGCACGTTGCGCCGGAAGATTTAGACCTCATCATTCTCGCGACCGACACGCCGGAGTATCTTTCGCCTGCGACCTCCGTGGTCGTGCAGGAACGTCTGGGCGCGAAGAACGCGGGCACGTTCGATGTCAACTGCGCGTGCGCCGGTTTCGTGACCGCGCTCGACACGGCGACTAAGTACATCATTGCCGATGCCGCGTACCGCAACGTACTTGTCATCGGGGCTTACGCGATGAGCAAGTTTGTTGATTGGACGGAGAAGAAGACTGCCACCATCTTCGCCGACGGCGCGGGCGCGGTTGTCGTGCAAGTGTCCGATGCGCCGGGCTTCTTGGGGTCGAAGCTCGTTGCAGACGGGCGTTATCACGATCACATGGGCGTCTATGCGGGCGGCACGCACATGCCGATTGACGAGCGCGTGCTGGCGGAAAATTTTTACACGAAGGTCAGATTCGCCAAGAAGTATCCGCCGGAGGTGAACATCGAAGGCTGGCAGCGCATCGTGCGCGATGTATTGGCCAAATGCTCATTGACGGTCGATGACGTGGCGTTGTACCTGTTTACGCAGGTCAACTTGAGCACGATTAAAATCGTGATGGAGGCGATGAATCTGCCGATGTCGCGCACACACACCATCATGGGCAAATGGGGCTACACGGGTTCGGCTTGCATCCCGATGGTCTTGGACGACGCGGTGCAGGCGAGCAAACTCGCACGCGGGCAGATCGTCGTGATGTGCGCTTCGGGCGGCGGACTGAACATGGCTTGCGCCGCGTTTCGCTGGTGAAGAGCGGCGCACGTAGAGCGACCTGAGTGCAATGAAGTACCCGAATATTTATACACTGTTCCGCGAGCGGGTAGAACAGTATCGCGGGCGCGATGTGTTCTATGTGCGCCAGGATGATAGGTGGGCAGGTATCTCGTGGAATTGCTTCGACCGTGAAGCGCACGAGTTCGCTTACGCGCTTGCTGCGCGCGGACTTAAACCCGGCGCGAGCGTGTGCGTGCTGATGGGCAACGTGCCCGAATGGGTCGTCGCAGACCTCGGCATCATCATCGCGGGCGGGGTTAGTTGCGGACTCTACCCGACAAGTTCTGCCGAGCAGTGTCGCTACATCATCAATCACTCGGATGCCGCTTTCGTCCTCGTTGACACGCCCGCGCAACTCGACAAGATTCTGCGCGTGCGCGAGCAACTGCCGAAACTGAAAAACATTATCGCCCTTGATGAAGCAGCCGCCGCTGCGCACGCGGACGTGACGAGCTATCGAGAATTCCTGCGCGTCGGTCGTGAACATCGGCAAAGCGCACACGCTCCGCTTGACGACCGCGCGTTGAACGCTAAGGCAGACGAGACGGTCATCATGGTCTATACGTCAGGCACGACGGGCGCACCGAAGGGCGCGTGTCTCAGTCATGCTTACGTACTCAATAGCGTCGAGTCTTTGCGCGAGGTGATTCCGCTTAATGACACGGATGTGATGTTCTCCTATCTGCCCTACTGCCACGTCGCCGAGCGCATTTCCGGTTTGTACAACCGTCTGTATGCGGGCGCGGCCGCCTATTTTGTGGACGACGCGCGCCGGCTGTGGGAGTACATCGCGGACGTTAAGCCGACGGTTTTTCCGAGCCTGCCGCGCTTCTTCGAGAAGGTTCACGCGCGCATCATCGCCGACATGGAGACGGCTGCGCCGGCCGAGCGCGCACAGTTCGACGAAGCGTTGAAACTCGGCCGGGAGTTGAGCCGGTCGCGGCAAGCCGGAGCGCGCGTGTCGCCAAGTTTGCAAGCTGAATACGACGAGAAAGCCGCGCCGTTTATCAACATAGTCAGCAGCTACTTCGGCGGGCGTTTGCGGCTGGCGACTTCGGGCGGCGCGCCGCTGCTCCATGAGGTGGCGGAATTTTTCGATGCGTTCAACTTGCCGATTCTGCAAGCCTACGGGTTGACCGAGAATGTGTGCGTCGCCTTCAACCGCCCGGACAATTACCGCATCGGCACGGTCGGGCCGCCGATGCCGGGTTGCGCGGTGCAGATCGCGGACGACGGCGAAATCCTCATGCGTAGTGGGATGATGTTTTCCGGTTACTATAAAGAGCCGGCGCAGACCGCCGCGATGTTCCGCGATGGCTGGTTGTTAACGGGTGATCTAGGCCGGATAGACGCAGATGGATTCTTACAGATCACCGGCCGCAAAAAGGAGATCATCGTCACCTCGACGGGAAAGAACATCGCGCCTGCGCTGATCGAAAACTTGCTGAAAGAGCATCATCTCATCAGCCACGCTTTCGTCTATGGCGACAACCGGAGCTATCTGGTTGCGCTCCTCACGCTCAATCAACTCGAACTCGAAAGCTACGCCCGCGCGCACGGCATCGCGTACAAAGATGCCGCCGGGTTAGCGCGGCATCCATCGGTTCGACAGTTGATTGATAAGATCGTCGCTAGAGTGAACGAGCAAGTCTCGACGACCGAAGCCGTTAAAAAGATCGCCGTGCTCGCACACGACTTCAGCATCGAAGCGGAGGAGATTACGCCGACGCAGAAAGTTAAGCGCGTGGTCGTGACCGAGCGCTATGCGGGCCTTTTGGAGTCGCTTTACGCTTGAGGTTCGTCAACTAAGATAACGGCTTCGCCGATGATGACCGCCGTGCCGTCCGCCTTTTCGCAGGTGGTCTCAAGCGTTAAGATGTTTTTGTCGGCCCTGATTTTCGTGACGGTGACACGTGCTGTGATCGTGTCGCCGGGATAGACGGGCGCGACAAACTTGAACGTCTGGCTCAGGTAAACTGCGCCGCGACCGGGCAGCTTTTCGCCGATGGCGGCGGAGATGAACGCGGCGCTCAACATGCCGTGCGCGATGCGGCGGCCGAAGCGTGTGCGCGCGGCGTACTCGTCGTCCAGATGCACGCTGTTATGGTCGCCGATGAGATCGGCAAAGGCGTGTATGTCCGCGTCAGTAATCGTCTTCGTGAGGGTAGCGACATCGCCGACCTTAAAATTCATGAGCGGAAAGTTTCCCTTCATTCAGCGTAAATACAAAGCAAGTCATATTTAACACACAAACGGGACGCACGCATGAAAGATCGCTTCATCCTCGACCGCGAGCAGAACATCCTGTTCATCAACTTCGCCGACTTTCGCATCGAGAGCCGCGCGCAGGTGGACGAGATGGCGCAGCTCGTGCGCGAAGCGGTCGCAGGGAACGGCGGGCGCGTCTATTCAGTCGTCAACTACGAAGGCACGGAGATCGCGCCGCACATCGTTGACTACTACGGCGAGCGGATTAAGGAACTGCAAGATCGCTACTCCGTCTCGACCGTGCGTTATTCCTCAAGCGGTCTGACGCGCTCGGTCTTGCGCTATCTCGGCGCGGCGGTGGACTTAGAATCAAACATTTTCACGACGCGCGACGAAGCTATCCGCGCCATTCAGGAACTCGAAAACCGCAACCCGACCCGCGCCAACTTGAGCGGCGCGCTCCTCGCCCGCCTCTATGCAGCGCGCCATAGTTTGCTCGTCAAGCTGTTGCCCGGCTACTTGCTCGGCTTGCTCATTATCCTCATCGCTTACTTTTGGTTGCACGAGGCAAGCGATAATTCGGCGCAACTGCGCGCGATCCAAACTATCTCGGCCATCGCTGTCGCGGCGCTCTGCATCGCGGCGGTAGTCACCAGCGCGTGCGTGTTCTACTTCGTCATCAAACCGCTGCGCCGGATGGAGCGCGTGACGCGCAGTCTGGTTGGCGGCGGCGCGTTCGAGCCGGTCGAAGCGCGCGGGCAAGATGAAGTCGGGCAACTCGCGGCCGGGTTGAATGACGCCGCCCGGCAATTGCGTCGTGACATCGAACGATTGAGCGGCCTCTATCACATCTCGCTGATGATGGGCACAGGCACTGAAGTGTCGCGGATTTGCGAACTACTGACCGGGAAAATCGCCCGCCTGCTGGACGCCGACATGTGCGTCATCCTGTTGCACGACGAGCGCGAGCATGTCATCTACGCGCAACTCCCGGCCTACGGCGTGAGCGATGAACACGTGCGCTCGTTGCGCACGAAACTCGATGATCCGAACGAGCGCAGCATCGCCGGATGGGTGTTTGCGACCGGCGAACCTTACATGACGAATGATGTCGCCGCCGATCCGCTCATCAGTCAAACTGCCGTGCAGATGATCGGCGTGCGGACGATCCTGACCGTGCCGTTGCAAGCCGGTGATCAAACGCTCGGCGTGCTTGAAGTGATGAACAAGGACGGCGGTTTCGTTGAAGACGACAAGCGGCTCGTTACGATCTTCGCGGCGCAGGCAGCGCACCTGCTCGTCAACGCGCAACTGTTCGAGCAGTTGCGCGACTCTGAAGAACGCCACCGGCAAATCTTCGAGAGCGCGCTCGATGGGCTGTACCGCGCCACGCCCGACGGCCGCTTCGTGACGCTCAACCCCGCGCTCTGGACGATGCTCGGCTACGCGGACGCGGACGAACTGATGGCTGCTAACCTCGTCGCCGATGTGTTCGCCGATACGGGCGTCGGCAGTCGTATCATGGCGGAACTCGGCGCGCGTGGGCAGGTGCTCAACGTTGAGTGCGAGTTGCGGCGCAAGACGGGCGAGGCATTGCCCGCGCGACTGAGCGCGCGTGTCGTGACCGATACAGCCACCGGTGAGGTCTATCATCTCGGCATCGTCCGCAACGTGGCCGAGCAGAAGCGTCTGGCCGAGCAACTGAAAATCTCCGAACAACTGGCGGTCGTCGGTGAGTTGGTCGCTGGCGTCGCACATGAAGTGCGCAATCCGCTGTGCGGCATCACTACGACCTTAAGCGCGATGGCGCGGCGACTTGATGATCAAGAAACGGTGCGGCCCTACGTGGCCGTGGTGTTGAAGGAAGCCGATCATCTCAATCATTTGATGGAGCAACTGCTTGAGCACAGTCGCCCGAACCGGATCGAGCATCACCCGGCGGGCGTCGGCAGCGTCATCGTCGAAGCGATCCGCGAGCGACGTGATCAATTCGCCGACAAGGGCGTGGCCCTTGAACTCACCTGTCCCGCGCAGTTGCCGGGCGTGCAACTCGATTACCGCAAGATGCACGGTGTCTTCGCCAACCTGCTCGACAATGCGTTGCAGCATACCGCGCCGGGCGGGCGCGTCGCCGTCCGTGTCTCGACTGATAGTGACGCAAGCGACGAGCGCGGACAGGACACTCGCGCCGGCATCAACATTGAACTGAGCGACACCGGCAGCGGCATCGCCCCCGCCGAGCTCGCCAAAATCTTCGAGCCATTCTACACGACCCGCACGACCGGCACCGGCTTAGGTCTCGCCATCGTGCGCAAGGCGATTCACGATCACGGGGGCAGCATTGCCGCGCGTTCCGAATTAGGCAAAGGCACACAGTTCGTTATCACCCTGCCTCTTGAAACAAAACTTCAGCGCGCCTGACGTGGATGCAAAGCAAAAATAAAATTCTCATTATTGACGACCAACCTTCGATTCGCTTCGGCGTGCGGAGTCTGCTCGAAGCGGAGGGCTTCAGCGTGCTCGAAGCGGAGACGGGCGCGCAAGGGTTGGCGGTGATTACCAACACTGCTCCGCACCTGGTGCTGCTCGATTTGCGCTTGCCTGATGCGGACGGTCTTGATCTCTTACCACGTATCAAAACGATTGACGATGCGCTGCCGATCATCGTCCTTACCGCGCACGGCACGATTGAAACCGCGATTCGCGCGCTCAAGAACGGGGCCGAGAATTTTCTGACCAAGCCGTTCGACCCCGAAGCCTTTCTCCTGCTCATCTCGAAGACGCTACAGGAGAGTTCTACCCGGCGTGAGCGACTGCTCACGGGATTGGCGCGCGACCGACAGTTCGCCGAGTATTTTCAAGGCCGCGCCGCGAGTATGACGCGCCTCCATACCACGCTCGAAAGACTAGCGCCGACCGACACGACCGTCTTGCTGCAAGGAGAGACGGGCACCGGCAAAGGCGTTGTAGCCCATCTCATACATCACCTGTCGGGGCGGGCCGCGAAACCATTCGTCACAGTCAACTGCGCCGGCCTCACACGCGAACTGCTGGAATCTGAACTCTTCGGCCACGAGCGCGGAGCCTTCACGGGCGCGGTCGCCGCCAAGCCCGGCCTGTTAGAGTTGACGCACGAAGGGACGCTCTTCTTCGACGAGATCGCCGAGATGGAGCCTGCGATTCAAGCGAAGGTGCTGCACGTGTTGGAGGAGAAGAAATTCCGGCGCGTCGGCGGCACACAGGAGCGCGAGACGGATGTGCGCCTCATCGCGGCAACGAATAAGAATTTGAAAGATGAAGTGAAGGGTGGGCGTTTCCGCGAAGATTTATTTTACCGCTTGAGCGTGATGCCGGTGACGCTCCCGCCGCTCCGCGAACGGCGCGATGACATTCTGCCGCTCGTCGAACATTTCATCCAGCACTTCGACGCCAAACTAAACCGGCGCGTGCGTGGCGTGACACCGCAGGCGGAAGCGATGCTCGTTGGCTACAACTACCCCGGCAACATCCGCGAACTACGCAACGTGATCGAGCGCGCCGTCATCCTGTGCGCGGGCGAAACCATACACGCCGACGATCTGCCGCTCGGCGGCGTCGAATCGTGGGAGACCGCTGCCGCAACGCCTGTAGCGAATGGCAAACGCGATGAAGGGCAATTTCTGTCGCTCGATGAACTGGAAACTCTGCACGTCAAGCGCGTGTTCGCCGCCACCGGGCGCAACCTCAGCCGCACCGCCGATCTCCTCGGCATCACACGCAACACGCTCTACACCAAACTCCGCAAGAGCGACCCCAACTTCCTGCCAAAAGAAAACAGTTAACGAACTCTTGTCTGCTTGCCTGAAGCACACGTCCGCTGTTTAAGAATTGCACACGTGTTTCCAGCCGGTGTGCAAAAACTCAACAGGTACTATGCCGGTGCAGTTCATCGTCAGATGCTGCGCGGCAACGACGACGCGACTTTGCTGTTGTTTTAACCAATGGTTGAACAACGCGCGGCCGTCGTGTCTCACAAACTATGGACAAAGAGTTTGGAGCGATGCTTGCATCTGTTTTAGAGCAAGTCGTCTATGGAGCGTGCTGCGTGCCCCGATACACGTGCGCCGTTCCGTCGTCGGGTGCTTGGTTCAATTCCACTCTTAAAATTCAATTCCGTGTCGTGAAGGAGCAAATACATGTTCACTCGTCCGTGTGCGGCAACCTTGCGTCTCTTTTGTTTGTTGCTGGTGTGCAGCGTCGGTGTGTGC
Source organism: Acidobacteriota bacterium (assembly GCA_031359515.1). Classification (GTDB taxonomy): domain Bacteria; phylum Acidobacteriota; class Blastocatellia; order Pyrinomonadales; family Pyrinomonadaceae; genus QHXQ01. The sequence goes on from JANMAD010000459.1 coordinate 20,704, forward strand.
GCGCAGAGTCAAACGACAGGCAACATTGAAGGCGTCGTGCGCGATGCTAACGGGGCCGTAGTGGCCGGCGCGGACGTGACTGTCACCAGCAAAGCGACCGGCGACGAGCGCAAGGTCACGACCGACGAGAGCGGCGCTTACGCCGTCACGCTGCTGCCGTCCGGCAAGTACCGCGTGCAGATTAATGCCAGCGGCTTCAGACCGACGGTGTTTGAGGACGTGACCGTCGCGATCACGGAAACGACGACCATCCCGGTTGATCTCGTGGTTGGCGAACTGTCGGGCGAATCGGTCGTCGTTAATGGTTCGGTCGGCCCGATTGTGCAAAGCGATAGCCCGCAATTGGGGCGCGTGGTTGATTCGCGCACCGTCGCTGAACTGCCCCTCGCCACGCGCAACTTTACGCAGATACTTGGCCTCTCGACCGGCACCGCGACGTACTTGCCCGACAACACGGCGGTCGGGCGCAACTCGCAGAACATCTCGGTCAACGGCGGGCGCGTCACCAATAATAACTTTCAGATCAACGGCATTGACGCCAACTCGCAAGGCACTAACTCCGCGCCTTCGCTCTCCGTGCCCGCGCCCGAATCGATCCAAGAGTTCAAGGTGCAGACTTCGCTCTACGACGCGACCTTCGGCCGTTCCGGCGGCGGCAACGTGCAAGCCGTCACCAAGTCGGGCACGAATCTTTACACCGGCAGCGTCTATGAATACTTCCGCAACGAAAAGCTGAACGCCAACAACCCTTTCTTGAAAGCCGTCGGCGTGCGCCGCCCAATCCTCAAGCGCAACATCTTTGGCGGCGTTTTCGGCGGCCCCATCGTGCGCGATAATGCGTTCTTCTTTGGCTCGTATCAGGGCACACGCGAGCGCAACGGCGCGTCGGTTATCAACAGCCTCTCTTCAAATGTATTTGTCACGCCCGGTTTGACGAATGACCGTTCGGAAGCGACCCTGCTCGCGCTCTACAACTCGCGCCGCGCTGCCGGCACGCCCGCGCTGACCGCGATCAACCCGACCGCGCTCGCGCTTTTGAGCACGCGCGTGCAGAGCGGCGGATTTTTGATCCCGACGCCGCAGACCGCCAACGGTCTCTACTCCGGTTCGACGCCTTCCGTCTTCGATGAGAATCAGTTCAACGCCAACTTCGATTACCGCTATAACGACAGCAACACATTCTCCGGCAAACTCTTCTACTCGAACGCGCCGCAGACGCTCGTGCTGCCGAGTTTTCTGGGCGGCGGCCCCAACGTCCCCGGCTTCGGCAACTTCCAGCAGAACAACAACCGGCTGCTCTCGTTCCAGTACCTACACATCTTCAGCCCGACCGTGATTAACGAAGTGCGCGCCGGTTACAACTTCATCCGCGTTGATGCCACGCCGCAAGAGCCGGTCAACGATTCGAGCGTCGGCATCACGCGTGCGAACGCAAACGTGTTTCCCGGCTTGCCCTTGATCCGTATCGCGCCCGCCGCCGGCGGCGTCGTCATCGGCACTTCGCCGACGATTGACGTGCAGGCCAGAGCGCCTTCGACCACGCTCGCCGATACGCTCTCGATCACGCACGGCAAACATCAAGTTCGCACCGGCGCAGAGTTTCGCTACAGCGAGAACAACTACACGCTCAACTTCTTCACGCGCGGGCAACTTGATTTTCTGAGCTTCGATCAGTTCCTCACCGGCAATGCCTTCGTCTCCGTCTTCGGTAGCGGCATCGGCGACCGCAGTCTCCGCGCACCCGACTACAACTTCTTCGTGCAAGACGATTACAAATTTTCGCCCAAGCTGACGCTCAATCTCGGCTTGCGCTACGAGCTCGACTCGCCCCCGACCGACACACGCGGGCGCATCGCCACCTTCGACCCGACGCTCTATAATCCGACCCAACTCGCCAACACGGGCAGCGGCTTCGTCCAAGCCGGCAACGTGATCCAACAATACGATCTGGCCAGCGTGCCGAACGTCGAAGATCGTGTAGTCAGGAGCAAAGACGCGAACAACTTCGCGCCGCGCGTCGGCTTCGCCTATTCGCCGCTCGCCTCAAACCGGTTGGTTGTGCGCGGCGGCTTCGGCATCTTCTACTCTCGCACGTCGTTCCAATACATCACCCTGAACGTCATCGCACCGCCGACCTTCGTCTTCGGCGCGCGGGTCGGCGTCCCCGTCTCCAATCCGTTCTTCCCCGCGCCCGCGCAAAATCAATTCCCAACCTTCGTGCCGGGCGTCAACCTTTCAGGCACGTTCTTCGACCGCAACATCCGCACGCCATACATTCAACAGTACAACGTGAGCGCGCAATATGAAGTCTTCAAAAACTATCTGTTTGAACTCGCCTACGTCGGCACGCACGGCATCAACCTGTTCCGGCAGATCGGCATCAACCAAGCGCGGCTCGCCACCGCTGCCAGCCCCGTCATCAATGGCGTGACGGGTGCGGTCATCACCACCAACACGCCGGCCAACGCGGCTCTGCGTGCGCCGATTCAAGGCGCGGCGATCAACGGCTTCTTCCAAAATCAATCGACGGCCCAATCGAATTACAACTCGATGCAGGCCAGCTTGACGAAGCGTTTCTCGAACGGCTTGTCGTTCCTCGCTTCTTATACGTTTGCTAAATCAATTGACAACGCATCCGGGCAGGGCGGCGGCCCCGGCACGGGCGGAGTCTTGAATCCCGGCGCGGTCGGCGAGACCTCGGCGATCCTCGGCAATCAACAGGACAACCGCGCGAATCGCGGCGTCTCCGATTTCGACCGCACGCACCGCTTCGTCCTGAGCGGCATCTACGCGCTGCCCACGCCCAAGTTCGTCCACGAATCGCGTCTGGGGCAGATGCTCCTCGGCGGTTTCCAACTCGGCGCGATCATCACCGCGCAGTCCGGTCTGCCGATTGACATCGTGGATTCCGGCGCAGGTTCGTTCTACGGCCTGAACGGCACGACCGCGCTCACGCGCCCCAACTTCGCGCCCGGCGCGACCCGCGAAACTGCGACGAGCAACGTCCCCGCCGGTTACTTCTTCAACCCGGCCGCTTTCGCCCGGCCTACGATCCTAGCGGGCGCAGCGATACCGAGTTCGGGCGGCGCGGCCATCGCAGGCGCGACGGGCACTGACATCGGAGCCATCGGACGCAACATCCTGCGCGGGCCGCGGCAAAAGAATGTTGACTTCTCTGTCATCAAACGCTTCCCGCTTGACGAACGCCGCAATGTCGAATTCCGCACGGAGTTCTTCAACCTCTTCAATCAAGTCAACTTCGCCAACCCGATCAGCGACTTGAACGCCGTCACCGCTTCCGGCGGCACGCTCAATGCGACGACCGGGCAAGTCCTGACCCCCGGCAATTTCGGCCGCATCATCTCGACGAGCAACAACCCGCGCTTGGTTCAGTTCGCGCTGAAGCTCAACTTTTAAGAAAACGATGAACGCTGAACGCTGAAGGAAAGACAATCTTTCTTCAGTTCATCGTTCATCATTCATTATTCATCGTTGATTTAGGGGCTTGCGATGTTCGTCAGGGATTGGCTTGCGCGGCGTGCCATACTTTCGCGGCACAAGCTGGCGATCACCGATTTAACGACCGGCGCGCAACTTACCTATCTCCAACTCGACGAGCGCGCCACGCGCCTCGCCAACTATCTGCGCGCGGCAATGGACGTGCAAAGCGGAGACCGCGTCGCGGTGCTTGCGACGAACCGCGCCGGCATCCTCGAAGCCTTCTTCGCCGCTGCCAAACTGACAGCCGTACTCGTCCCGCTCAATTACCGGCTCACGGCGAGCGAACTCGGCTACATCCTCACAGATTGCCAGCCGAAGGTGTTGCTCTACGAACAAACGTTCGCTGAAGTAGTAGATGAATTGCGCGGGCGCAACCTCATAAATCAGACAATTGTTTTTGAGGGCGATACAGCAACCGGCGTTTGTTACGAACAGGCGTTGGCGAATGCCAGCATGCGGCCTGTCGAAGTTGCCGCTTTCGATCCCGAAATGCCCGCGATGATCATCTACACGTCGGGCACGACCGGGCACCCGAAGGGCGCTGTGCTTTCACACCGCATGCTCACATGGAACTCTATCAACACTAATCTCGCGTGGGACATCGTCTCGTCCGACATCACCACCGTGCATGCGCCGCTGTTCCACACCGGCGGCTTCAACGTGCTCACACTGCCGCTGCTTCACATCGGCGCGCGTGTCATCGTCTTACCGAACTTCGACGCGGAGCAGGTGCTTAGAACCATTGAGCAACATCGCTGCACGATCTTCTTCGGCGTGCCGACGATGTTTCAGTTGATGCTCGAATCACCCCGGTTCGCCACGACGGATTTCAGTTCCATCCGCTACTTCATCTCCGGCGGTGCGCCGTGTCCCGTGCCGCTGATCCAAGCTTTCCAGCAGCGCGGCGTCTCGTTCGTGCAAGGCTACGGCTTGACCGAGGTCGGCCCGAACTGCTTCAAGCTTGGCTTGGAGGACGCCGTGCGTAAGGCCGGGTCAATCGGTTTCCCGACTTTCCACAGTGCGGCGCGGATTGTTGATTGCGCCGGTGGCGCTGTCGCGCAAGGGGAGGTAGGCGAGTTGTGGTTGCGCGGCGGCCACGTCTGCTCCGGCTACTGGCGCAACGAGGAGGCGACCGCGCAGGCGCTCTGCGCCGGCTGGTTTCACACCGGCGATCTCGCGCGGCAAGACGAAGAAGGTTATTACTACATCGCCGGACGCGCCAAAGATATGATTATTTCCGGCGGCGAAAATATCTATCCGGCCGAAGTCGAAGCGGTGCTGCACGCGCATCCGGCTGTCGCCGCCGCCGCGTTGATCGGATTGCCCGATGCTAAGTGGGGCGAAGTGCCGGTCGCGGCGGTAGTCAAACGCGCTGACGTGACGACTACGGAACTCGTGGAATTCTGCGCCACGCGACTCGCGCGTTATAAGCTGCCGAAGCAAATCTTCTTCGTCGCGGAGTTGCCGCTCTCGGCATCGGGTAAGGTACTCAAACGCACGCTCAAAGAGCACATTGAGACAGATCTACTGTCCGCCTCATCATAAAGGCGAGAAGAGCGCAAGCATGAAACCACAGCTTATCTTAATCTTCGTGCTGGCGGCATGGCTGTGCCTTTGTACAACTTCGGCGCACGCCGGCAGTTGGACACAGGGCAGCGTCAATAACGCAGCGGGCACGCGCAACTACAAACTGTGGGTGCCCGACAGCGATAAACAGAAGGCAGCCATGCCGCTCGTCCTGATGTTGCACGGCTGCACGCAGACGCCCGACGATTTTGCCGCCGGCACGGGCATGAATGCAATAGCGGACGCACACGGTTTTCTCGTCGCCTATCCGGAGCAACCTGCGAGCGCGAACCCTTACAAATGTTGGAACTGGTTTGACCCGGCCCATCAAACGCGCGGCGCGGGTGAGCCGTCGCTGCTCGCGGCCATCGTGGACGACGTGCGCGCGACGCACAAAGTTGATCCGCTGCGCATCTACGCTGTCGGGTTGTCAGCGGGCGGCGCGATGGCGTCCATCTTGGGCGCGGCTTATCCAGACCTCTTCGCCGGGCTGGGCATCTGCGCCGGCATTGAATATAAAGCAGCGACGAATGTTGCCGGCGCATTGGCTGTTCAAAAAAGTGGCGGGCCTGATCCGAATCAACAGGGCGCACAAGCTTATCAAGCGATGGTCGCGGCGACGCCAAACGAGACGAAGCAGCGCGCCTCCCGGTCGCATCTTCGACCCGTGCGCGTCATCGTCTTTCAAGGCACGCGCGACGGCGCAGTCAATTTCATCAACGGCGATCAGGTTATCGCGCAATGGGCGCAGACTAACGACCTGCTCGACGACGCGCGCGACAACGACAGCGTGGCCGATGCGGCGGTCAGCACGACACCCGGCACTGTCCCGAACGGCTATAACTTTACGCGCTATGTGTACAACGATGCGCGGGGCAAATCTTTGCTGGAAAAGTGGAGCGTGCAGGACATGAAGCACGCTTGGCCGGGCGGTTTGCCGGCAGGCTCATACACAGACCAGAAGGGGCCGAACGCCAGCGCAGAGATTTGGCGTTTCTTCCAACGGTCGCCGCGTGGCCGCAAGTAACTTTTATGCAAGCTGAGACAGTAACCAAGCCGCACGAGAGTAAGCAGGCGCAGGATGCCGTGCCGGCCTATTCATGGTACGCACTTGGACTGCTCACGCTTATCTATACGCTAAATTTTCTCGACCGCTCGCTCATCTACATTCTGTTTACGCCGATCAAACGCGAGTTGGTACTCACCGATTTGCAACTCGCGCTGCTCGGCTCGACTTCCTTCGTCATTTTCTACACGCTGCTTGGCATCCCCTTCGGCAACCTCGCGGATCGCGTCAACCGGAAACGAATGATCGCAGTGGGCCTCGCCGTCTGGAGTCTCTTCTCAGGGCTGACGGGTTTTGCCCACGGTTTCTGGGCCATCTTCTTTTGTCGCGTCATGGTCGGCGTCGGCGAAGCGACGCTCGGCCCCGCCGCGCTCTCGCTCTTGAGCGATTATTTTCCCGTGCGCCTGCGCGCGACGGTCGGCGCGATCTATTCGAGCGGCATCGCGGCGGGCGGAGGCATCGCGTTCTTCCTCGGCGGTTGGATCGGCGGCACGCTCGGTTGGCGTTGGGCGTTCTATCTGCTTGGCTTCCCCGGTCTGATGCTCTGCCTGCTCGCCCTCGGTTTGCGTGAAGTGCAGCGTGGACGCACGGAAGTCGCACTGGACAATTCGTTTCAGCACGCGCCGTCGGAGGTAACAACACGCGATTGGCGCATCCTCTTCAAGTCGGTGCCCTTACGTTTCCACTGTCTCGGCTATGCGCTCTTTGCGCTGGCGGCGAACAGCTTGACGATGTGGGGTCCCGCCTTTTTTACGCGCGTACATGGCATGGACATCGCGACCATCGGGTTCACGGCGGGAACATTGGCGGTGTTGGGCGGCGTGCCGGGCACGATTCTCGGCGGCTACTACGCGGATCGTTTCAGAAAGCGCGGGCGCGGCGGACGGATGTTTTTCACCGCTTGCGGCGCATTCGCCGCGATCCCACTATGGTTTATCCTACTCTTCAGTAATAACCCGGCGTTGCTCATCGTCACGGTCTTACTCATGTACGGCGTGGCCCTCATGTGGTTAGGGCCAGCCGCCGCCGACGTCCACGACATCGTCGGGCCTAAATTAAGAGGCCTCGGCATCGGCGTCTATTTCTTCACCGTCAATGTCATCGGCTACGGCATCGGGCCGCCGATCTTCGGCAAAGTCAACGACCTGCTTGCGGTCACGACCTATCCGCAGCGTATGCGCTACGGTCTCCTCATTGCCCCGTTTGCCTGTCTGCTCAGCGCATTGCTGCTCTTGGCAGGGAGTAGAAAGCTTGAAGCTGAACAGGGAAACTCATCTCAGCCTTCATAGACATTATTAGCTTTACTACTCCTCTAACTTGGAGCGCACATTCCCGCTGCCCTCTTTATCCATCTCGCATATAGGGCGCAGGCAGAGGCAAGAAGTAGCTTATCTTGGTAATGATTCAGTCTGAAGTCTGGAAAGTAAAGAGGACGGCGCGCGATCCTCTTGGATTGTGCTGTTCATTCAATATGCAACACTTCTCTGAGGCAAGTTGTGTACCGACGCGAGCGCCGCAACGCTTTGGTCTGCCACCGGCCGGCGGGATTGACTACGCCGAAGCGGATTGTGTCTCGGCCTAGTCGTCGGTTGATGTCGTCCACTGCTCGCATCACCCTTTGCGCTCGCTCATAGTCAGACTGTCCATAGAGACGTGCTGAGAGTTGCGCCGTCGGCTTGAGGTTGAGCAGCATCACACCCGCCTTCTTATAGCGATAGCCGGGCCGATATATCTGCGCCAAGCCCTTTAGTGCCCATGCGAGTAACTCGTCGGTTGTATCGGTCGCCCAGGCCAACTCGAACGTAACGGTGTTCGCGTACTGTGGCTCATTACTAAACCGATTCGTGTTGATGAAGACTGTCAGCGCGCCCGCCGCCATGCCCTGCTTGCGCATCCGCTCTGCCGCACGCGTTATGTACACGGCGACGGCTTCCCGCAATTCAGCGAGCGATTCGACTAACACGCCGAAACTACGTGAGCAGGTGACGGACTTCTTTTGCTGCGGGCATTGCTCGAACGGTAAGCAGGAGATGCCGCGCAACTCTTCGACGATGCGTGCCCCGACCACTGTCATGCGCTGGCGTATCCAACGGCGGTCAGCATCTCGAAGTTTACGCGCCGTCGTGAGGCCCGCCGCCTTGAGCAGCTTGGCATAAGCCGGGCCGACGCCCCAGACAGCACCGACAGGCGTCGCTTCGAGTACCGCCGTCTGTTCCGGCACAGGCATCAGGTCTAAGACACCCTGCGCCTCGGCACATTTCTTGGCAAAGCGATTGGCGATCTTCGCCAGCGTCTTCGTCGGCGCGATGCCGATCTATGTTACGTGGAATACGAACTATGTATAGTGCTGGCTGTAATGCCATTCCACTAACTTTCGAGACCCGACATGAGCGAC
>JANMAD010000465.1:0-7608 GCA_031359515.1 Acidobacteriota bacterium
GTGGGCGTCGGCGTCGGCGTGGGCGTCGGCGTCGGCGTTGGTGTGGGCGTCGGCGTGGGCGTGGGCGTCGGCGTCGGTGTGGGTGTCGGCGTGGGCGTCGGTGTGGGTGTCGGCGTTGGGTACGGTGTCGGTGTGGGCGAAGCGGACGGGGCGGGCGTCGGCGTCGGGAACGGGGTGGCGTCTATGCTTGGCAGATTATTCCCCACGGCAGAGTTGACGGTGATGTCACCGCCTGCGGTCATATCTACCGTGATGTCCGGCATATTGCCCGTCGGCTGGCCCTGCCCGTTCACCCCGCGAAGGGTGTACCGGATATTGCCATCGGTGCGCCCGCGCCAGTCGAAGTTGGCATCAGCGGGCAGCGGATTAGTGTCGAAGTTGACACCGGTCGGCAGGGTGATGATCCGTATATCCGCGGCATCGAACGTGCCGTCGCCGTTGGCGTCCACTGTACCATCGCCGTTCAAGTCCATCGCGACCTGATAACGATTAGCGTCGAGCACGCGCAGATTCGCCGTGCCATGGCGGCGGACGGCATCGGCGCGAGCTTTTTCCAGATAGCTTTGCAACTCGCGAGAGGAATTGACAAGGCGCATATTCTCGCGGGCACGAACGACGCTGATGATGGCGAAGCTAGAGACGATGCCAATGATCGCGACGGTGATCATGAGCTGAAGCATGGTAAAGCCACGCTCGCGTTGGAACACTTTCTTCATATCGCGCTGTTGCATAACTGACTCCGGTCTGTGATGTGCCGCGCCGGCGCTCGGAAACGAGCGGTGGTCGCCTGCCGTCTCATCTGGCAAGCGCAATGCCAACCAGCAAAACCCGCGCACAAGTAGGTTATTGCCCCATGCTCGCTGCCGTGCGTCAGCGCACATGCTACTTAAGGTGACATGAAAGGAACTTCGTTCCACACCACTGCAATGGCGCGCAGCAGGCATTCAGGAACGGATGTGGATTACACACAGTTGTCACCAACAGAAACAAAATGGGCGTGGGCGCAAACGACGCTCGTTGCGCAGAGGTTCGGGGGCGTTGCTGAAAACAGCAAGCGGAACGCGCGGTTTCTGCAAACAATGAAGGAGCGTGTGAGACGCGGCTTGCGATTTGCTCTATGCCCGGGTGCGTTGTTAGCGCGCCGCGCTGCGGGCGAGAGGGCATGCTCAGCCGCAGCGCGGCGCGCTAACAGCAAACAGAGAACTGCGCTGGCGCTCGTGCGGCGAAAACAGAAAGCGCGGGCGCGGTTCACAGTAGGCGGGTGTCTGCCAGGTTCGTCCGCCGGCATGCGTTGCCGCACAACGCACGCCGGTTGGACGACACAGCGCCCCGGCGACTCTCAGTCCGCCGGGGCGCGCTGCTTTGGAAAAAGAGGTCAGAGGTTAGAGGTCAGAGGTCAGTAAAAGACATGCTTCTTACTGACCTCTAACCTCTAACCTCTGACCTCTTTTTTAGTTCGGTGTTGGTTCGTACTCGCCCGGATTGGCCGCCTTCAGTTCGGTGGCGGCGAGGCGCATAGCGAGCGTATGCGGTGTGTAGGCGAAGGGCGCGGGGCCGCCGTGTGCGTATTGCGTCTCGGCGACGATGGCGTCTTGCATCAGGCGGAAGCGCACGACGTTGCCGCGCTGGTTGAAGACGATGAAGTAGAGCGTCTCGCCCGTCTGCGTGTGCATTTGGCCGACGAGCGCGCTGACGCCGCCATCCGAGCGTCCGAGCGTGCCCGTCTTAGCGACGACGCTGCCGCGCGCAACGTAAGACGTATAACGCTTATGCAGTGTGCCCGGATCGACGCCCGCCACCGGCATGATGTCCGACGGCAATAGATTATGCTCGCTCAATTCCGCGATGAGCGCGCGATAGACTTTCATCATCGAACGCGGGCTGAGCCGGTTGATGCCGAGTCCGCTTGTCGAGGCGAGCCGCACCTCGTCCGCGCGCAAACCGACCGTGCTGATCAGGAATTGTCGTAGCCCACTGGGGCCGCCCAACGTGTCGCCCAGCCGCTCGGCCATAAAATTGTTTGAGTAGCAGAGCAGCACCTTGAGGATGTCCACGAGCGGGCTGGAGCGTTGCGTCAGCAGTTGGCGTGCGCCCGGCGGCACGGGCGCGATGTAGACCGCGCCCATGACGGCCACGCTCGGTGTCGTCTGCAAACTCTCTTGATCGTTGAGGGCCGTGCGCTCGTCAATCCATGCGCGCGTGGCGGCGGCGGGCCGGCGCGTGGCATCGAGCGTGTCGTAGAAGTTATCGCCGGAGGCTTGCGTTGACCAACTGTAATTCATCGTGAACTTCGGCGCGACGATCAGATCGCCCGTGACGGTGCGGATGCCGAGCCGGTTCAACTCGCGCGCCAGCATCACCGCATGCTCGTAGTGAAACGAAGGATCGCGGCCGGACACGATCAGATCGCCCGTGATGGTGCCGGTCGCGGGGTCGAGCGTGCCGTTCGTCCAGAGGACGGTGGCGAAACGATGCTGCGGGCCGAACGTGTGCAGCGCGTCGAGCGCGGTGGCCAGCTTGACGGTCGAAGCCGGGTTGAAACCTTCATCCGCCGCGTACTCTTTCACCACCTGACCGTCGCTCGTCTCGACGAGCATACCCAGCCGGCCATAGACGGGCGTCGGCGTCGGCAGCGGTTGTAGGTTATTAACCGCATCGGGCGTGAGCGCATCCGGCGTCGAGGTTGACGGCGGGAAGGACATCAGCGTCGGCCGGACTTGTTGCGGCGTCGGCTGGGCAACGAGCGGTTGCGTATCCTGTGCCATTGCGCTCAGCGCGAGCGCGCCGAGCAAGCCGAACATGGCGAATAAGCGTGTGATTTTCATTAGATATATCCCTGTGCCCGTAACAACATGTTCGGGGGCTTTGGCATCATAGCACGAGGAGAGACGACCTGCGGCGCGTAAGTTTTGGGGAAGCGTACACCGGCAATTAGATGCGCGCCTCGCTCGGCGCGGATGCAAGCGAGATACGAGCGCAAAGCGAGCGGCTCAGCCATGTCGTCCACATTAAGCATTTCATCATCGGCGAATTCGTTGACAATGCTCCGAACGCGCTCCTATATTTCATCTGTCGTTTGCGCGTCCGCGCTTGCGCCCAAACATTTTAGTGCGCCGAGACCAACAGCCCGTCACCATCGCGCGGATGCGCGCCGCACATCGCGAGCGCGCCGCACAGATTAATGCGCGCCTCGCCGAGTTCGCAACGGTCTGGCAAGAAGCGACGGATGCGCGCCTCTTAGAGGAGTTGGTCTTTTGCATCTTCACGGCAGGCGCATCAGCGCGCATGGGGCTGCGCTCAATCGAAGCCGTGCGCACGCTGTTCGCCGCCGGCACGCACGCTGAATTGGCCCACGCGCTGACGGGCACGCACCGTTACCCGCGCGCCCGCGCCGGCTACATCGTCGCCACACGCGACTACCTGCGCGCCGACTGCGATCTGCGTTTGCGTGCGCGGCTCGATGGTTTTAGTGATACGCTGGCACGACGCGACTGGCTCGCGCGCAACATCAAGGGGTTGGGCTACAAGGAGGCGAGCCACTTTTTGCGCAACATCGGGTTTCGCGGTTATGCGATCCTCGATAAGCACATCCTGCGCAGCCTCGCGGAGTTGGGCGTCATCGCCACGCCCGCGCCGCCCACGACGCGCGCACGCTACCTCGCCACCGAAGACGCCCTGCGCCGCTTCGCCCGCAAGGCGCGGATAGATTTCGACGAGCTTGACCTCGTGCTTTGGTCAATGAAGACGGGAGAGATATTGAAATGAAGGATGAGGGATGAGGGATGAAAAGGAACTGCGCAACGCCGCAGCCATGCTTTCATCCCTCATCCCTCATCCTTCATCTTTGCTCTTGGGGGTGACCGATGAAGAACGTTAATCGGTTAGGGGTTGTCGGTTTGACGGCTTGTGCGCTCTGCCTCACGCTGCTGGGCTTGTGTGCGCCTGCGTTCGCGGGTGATCATGACAAGATGCGCACGCGCGCGGCGCGTGCGTTGCGCGAGGGCGAGTTCAGCGCGGCAGAGAAAATCTATCGCGAGCTGATCACTAAAGACCCGAAGGACACAGATGCGCGCTTGGGGCTTAGCTACACGCTCTTCAAAGAACGCAACCTGCGCGACGCTTACGACGCAGCCGCGCGCGTCCTCGCCCTCGATCCGTTGTCGGCACGGGCGCACGCGCTGCTCGGCGCATCCTTGCTCGCCTCGGGCGATTTTCCGCTTTCGATTGAAGAGTATCGCACCGCGCTCAGTTTCAAACCGGACGAGGCGTTGGCGATTGCCGGTCTCTCTATGATTCACTTCTACGAGAACCGACCGCAGATCGCGCTCATCGGGCTGCGCCGTGCGTTGGAGATCGAACCGGACGAGCCGGACTTCATCTTCAACTACGCGCAGTCCGCCGCCCGTTCGGAACGTTACCGCGAGGCGGCCGACGCTTACGAGCGTTTCCTCCGCATCGCGCCGCGCACTGATGCCGACCGGCGCGCCCGCATACGCGGTCTCGTAGACTTCCTCCGCTATCTCGGGCAACAAAGAGACCTCTACGACACGGAAGGCCCCAGCCGCGCCGTCATCCCGTTCGAGTTGGTGAACAGCCGGCCCATCATTCCGGTGTATATCAATGGCGGCAAGCAGCCGCTGCGCTTCGTGATTGATACCGGCTCAGGGATGTGCGTCATCTCAAATATGGCAGCGGAGAAGTTGGGGGTGAAGGCGGTGGCGCGTGGTGGGCTGGCACGGGCGGTGGGCGGGGGCGGACATTTTGAGATCGTCTATGGCTTTCTCCAGTCCCTACGTGTCGGCGACGCGCGCATCGCAAACGTGCCGGTCTATCTGCGCGAGTTCCACAACACGCAAGAACCGGTGGACGGCTACATCGGCCTCTCCGTCTTATCCAAATATCTTGCTTCGATTGACTACGGCAGACGCGAGATGCTCCTCGTGCGCGACGACCAGCCGCGCTTGCCGCCACAGGCGGCACCGTCGCCCCAACCAGCGCAGTCGCCTGAAGCGGAGCAGCCGGCGCAGACGGGCGAACAGGCAGCCACCACGCCGCCATTGCCCCAACCGACGCCCCTGCCGCCGGGCACTTTCGAGTTGCCGATCCGCGCCACGTCGAGCGGTTTCTGGTCGAGCGCGGTTAAATTCGACGGCGTGGATAAGCCGCTCAACTTTATCGTGGACACGGGCGCGAGCATCTCGGTCGTGGCCATGGCCTTGACGCAGCGCGAAGACCTCGCGCGCTTCGTGCAGCCGACGCGGCTAAAAGTGTTCGGCGCGGCCGGCGTCTCGGATGACGTGCAGATGCTCGCGCTGCCGCGCGTCGCGCTCGGCGCGTACACGCACCCTCTGCTCTCGGCCGCGGTGCTGGATATGGAATCGATCAACGAAACTTCCGGCTTCGAGCAGAACGGGATCATCGGCGGCAATATTTTGCGCTTCTTCCGCGTTACCTTTGATTTCCAACTCGCCCTCGTGCGGCTCGAACTGCTGGATAGCAGCAAGCCTGCGCCCGCGCGCGACGCAGCCATCGCTGTGCAGGCAGTGCCATGAAGCAGAGCCTTTATCTCGAAACTTCCGTGGTCGGCGCGTATCTCGACAACGGCGAACCGTTCCGCCGCGATCTGACGATCCGTTGGTGGGAGCGCGAGTTGGATGAGTACCGCGCGGTCATCTCGCCGCTCGTGCTGCGCGAGTTGGAGCGCGTGCCCGAGCCGCACCGCACAGGTTATTTGAAACTCGTCGCACCGCTCGCACAGGTGGAACTTACCGACGAGGCTGCGATTCTCGCCGACGGCTACGTCGCGCGTGGTATCTTTCACCGCAAGTATCTGGGCGATGCGTTGCACGTGGCGCTTGCCTCCGTGCATAAAATTGATTATCTAGTGACGTGGAATTTCGGTCATCTGGCGAACGTGCGCCGGCAAGCGCGCATCCGCCTCTTCAACACGGCCGCGGGCTTCTACGTCCCGATGATCGTCACCCCCGAATTCTTAGTCTCGGAGGCAACGGAAGTGAAGGGATGAAGGATGAGGGATGAGGGATGAACAAAATCGTTCTTCCGCTTCATCCTTCATCCTTCATCCCTCATCCCTTAATCATGTACCCACGACCCCGATTTCTGGAAATGCTGCACGCGATCCGCGAAGAGATGGCGCGCGAGGCGGACTATGATATGGAATTGTTCGCCGAGTGGGCGCGCACCGGCGTGCGCCCCGCCTACGGCCCCGCGCACAACATACGCGGCTTCCGCACGCGCGCTCCCCGAGCGGAAGTGAATGCTGCAACCACGAAACCGAGCAAGCAGAAGAAACGAGCAACAAGATAAGAGGTTAGAGGTTAGAGGTCAGAGATCAGTGGAAACTATTTTAACTGACCTCTAACCTCTGACCTCTAACCTCTAACAAGATTATGGAAGAGACGTTTGAAGCTATCGGGCTGGACGTGCCGAGTGAGAAGGATTTCAATTATCTTGCGGAGCGCGCCGGCGATCAGGGCGAGGCGACGCAGTTGCTCCGGCGCGGCGCTGTGCTGCACGGGCGTTGCTGGAAATTGGGCGAGGGGCTGGAAGTTTGGACGGTCTTGTACGAGTCTGGCACAGGCGACATCTTCTACGCCGATTGCCGCCCCGGCTTTCGCGCCCGCTACACACAACGCATCAGCCCTTGGGCGCTCACTGAGTACGACGAGGAGGGCGAGGCCATCGTGCATGGCTACTGCGACGGGACGGAGACTGAAGTCCTCTTCGAGTTGCAGAATCTGACCGAGGTCGGCCCCGAAGGTTTCCGCGCGCAGGAGTTGTACGTGGGCTTGTGCGGGCTGGCCTATCGTGCGCGTGTCTGTCAACGCGCCGAGCGCACGCGCTGGCAGACGCTCGAAGCCTACGCCCCGACTCGCGCCGCGCACGAGAACGATTGGAGTCTCTGCGGGCGCGTCCTCTCGTTCAAGCCCCTGCGCAATCCGCTCTCCGGCAGCGAGCTATATTGGGCGTATCTCGATCTCGATTGTCTCAAACTCGAAGTGCTGATCAACCGGCGCAGCTTGCGCGGCGAGTTGGCGGTTGGCGCGACCGTCGCCGCCGAAGTCTGGCTGCAAGGGCACGTGCTAGACCGCCGCGCCATGCAATCACGCTACGAAGGCTTCGACCGCACCTACGCGCCCGCACGCATGTGGGCACAACTGCGGCGCAAGAATTAACTCTGTGCATCAACCTCAGACCTCAAGAATTAAAGGAAGTAATCCTCTATGAACCAATCTCGATATTGCGGCAAGTGTGGAGCGGAAAATCAGGCGACTCAAAATTTCTGCGCGCAATGTGGTACGGGCTTGGTTGGCATGCGCCCGCAACCGTCACAGCCCGCGCCCGCTAAACCTTGGAGCCGCGAGCAGAAAATCGGAATGGCGGCCATCGGCATGCTTGGGGTGATTGCCCTTTGGTGTATGGCTTACTTTGGCGACTCTAGCCAGCAGCGCACAACACGACAAGCGAATAGCGGCGCAGCGACATCAGCGACGCTCGTGCCTACTGCCACGCCGCCACCTGCGCGCCCCGCCGACACGCTCGCCCTCGCCAAATCGCTTGTTGGTCCCGGCGCGTCCAAAGGCCAAC
>JANMAD010000381.1:0-2687 GCA_031359515.1 Acidobacteriota bacterium
CAAGCGCTAAAAGGTCGTCGTGGAGCTCAGCAGTGTTTTTTCCTTCCGCAGCGGTTCGAACGATTACGCCGAAGTTTTTGGGCTTAATCGCCTCGATGATTTTGTGAAGTCTTTTTAACGCCGCCTTCTTCATCGGCTTGATGTTGGCGCTGCCCGCGGAGTATGGCGCGATTGACAAGCTGATGACGTTTGCCGACGCGAAAGAAAACTTCTTCGCCGCCGCGCGCCACGGCCTACGTGCGCAGTTCATGTGGGTTGACGGTAAGAGCCAGCCTGCCGGCACACTCATCCTCGAACATCTGCTGCCGCTCGCCCGCACGGGCTTGCGCGCCGCGCACGTTGATGCGGCCGATATTGATCTCTATCTCGGCACGATTGAGGAGCGCGTCCGCTCAGGTCAGACCGGCGCGCAGTGGACGCTCGACTCGCTTGCCACGCTCGGCCAAGACGGCACGCGCGACATGCGCCACCGCGCCCTCGCCGCCGCGATGCACGAACGGCAGCAGACGGACAAGCCCGTGCATCAATGGCCACTCATCGAGCGCGCGGCGGCCGGCGAGTGGGCGCAGAGTTACCGCACGGTCGGACAATTCATGTCCACTGATCTGTTTACCGTCCGCCCAGACGATCTGGTTGATCTAGCCGCGAGTGTCATGGACTGGCGACACATCCGGCACGTACCCGTTGAAGACGACGCGGGCCGCCTCGTCGGTCTCGTCTCGCATCGCGATCTGTTGCGTTTGCTCGCGCGCGGTCGCGCCGGCAATGCGAGCGAGCAGGTCGTCGTGCGCCAGATCATGAAGCCCGACCCGGTGACGGTTACACCCGACACGCCCACGCTCGACGCCATCGCGCTCATGCGCGAGCGTCGCGTCGGCTGCTTGCCCGTCGTCGAGCAGGGGGCGCTCGTCGGCATCCTCACAGCCCACGACTTTCTCGCCGCTTCCGCCAGCCTCTTCGAGCAACAACTGCAACCACGGGGCTGCGCCCAAAGCAATGCAGCCGCCAATGGTTAACCGCAATCCTTGCAGGCCGCGCCGGACAAGTGTTCTTATGATCCCTGCTTTACGCTACAATCACACCTTGAGCTTATCTTGTCTGACCGCGCTGAGGATGTCGTTCTGCGATTAACCCGAGGCAAAATTCTTGTCGTAGATGATGAGCAACCAATCCGTTGGTCGTTCACCGAGGCGCTGCGCAGTTGGGGCTACGCGGCGGTTGAGGCGGGCACGGTTGCCGCGGCGTTGGCGACTTTCGACGCGGAGCGTCCGGCGGCCGTGCTGCTCGACATAGATTTGCCGGACGGCTCGGGCCTCGACGCGTTGCGCGAGATCAAGGCCCGGCAGGCGGACGCAGTGGTCATCATGATCACGGGCAATGTCACGTCGAGAACACGATTGCATCGTTGCGCGGCGGCGCATACGACTTCATCGGCAAACCAGTCAGCCTGGAAGAACTGCGCGTCACGATCCGCAACGGCATTGAGGCGCACCAGTTACGCCGCGAGGTCGGGCAGGCGCGACGCGAACGCACGCGGCAGTTCAGCTTTGAGCAGATCGTCGGCTCGTCCGCGGCCATCCAGCGCATGCTTGCGCTCGCGCGCAAGGTCGCCGAGTCCGAAGTCTTGTCGGTGTTGCTGCAAGGCGAGAGTGGCACAGGCAAAGACTTGGTGGCGAAAGCCATTCACTACACCTCGCGCCGCGCCGATGCGTCCTTCATCGCGATCAACTGCGCGGCGATTCCGGCGACCTTGATCGAGTCGGAGCTATTCGGTTATGAGAAGGGCGCGTTCACCGATGCCAAGACGCGTAAAGAAGGACTCTTCGAGCAGGCTGAAGGCGGCACGCTTTTTCTGGATGAGATTGGCGAGCTGGAACTTGGCTTACAGGCCAAGCTGCTGCGCGTGTTGGAAGAGGGCGCGTTTCGCAGAGTCGGCGGCCTCAAAGACATTCCGTTAGACGTGCGGGTGATTGCGGCATCGAATCGTGACCTGAAGACGGAAAGCGAAGCCGGCCGCTTTCGCCTTGATCTCTATTATCGTCTGTCGGTCATCCAGATCGATATCCCTGCTTTGCGCGAACGCGGCGACGACATCCTGTTGCTCGCCGAGCACTACATCCGGCTGCTCAACGAGCGTCTACGCCTGCGCCAGCAGATTCGCGGTCTCGCGCCGGAAGTGAGCGAAGCGTTCCAGCGTTATGCTTGGCCCGGCAACGTGCGCGAGCTTAGGAACGTCATCGAGCGCACGCTGATCCTTGAAGACGGCGATCTGATCACAACCGAATATCTGCCACGCGATCTAGTCGCACAGGCGGGCGGACAGGCAACGGCGGCCGACTCAGTCCCGGCTGCGAGCAACGCAGTACTCACCTTGCCGCCGGCCGGCCTCTCGCTTGATGAACTCGAAATGTCGCTCGTGCGCCAGGCGATTGAGCGCAGCGGCGGCAATCAGACGCGCGCCGCCGAACTGCTCTGCATCTCGCGCGACCAGCTTCGTTATCGCTTGAAAAAACTCGAAGACATGGACGCGGGCGTTGGCGAAGCGATATCCTGACAAGAACTTTGCGCGATGAGTGAAAGCGTATTGAACACTCCGACTGAACAGCCCGACGCCTTCGGCTCTGAGGCGGCGTTGCGGCGTTCGCTCAAAGAGTTGGCGGACTTGAAATTCGCGCTCGATCAATCAG
>JANMAD010000501.1:0-3848 GCA_031359515.1 Acidobacteriota bacterium
CGCGATTGCATCGTGCCGGGCGACATCTCTTCGGCGGCGTTCTTCCTCGTCGCGGCCGCGCTGTTGCCCGGTTCTGATTTAATTATGCGCACGGTCGGACTGAACCCGACGCGCACGCAACTGCTCGCCACGCTCGGCACACTCGGTGCGGACGTGCGCGTTGAAGACGTGCGTGAACAAGCGAACGAACCGGCGGGCGATGTGCGCGTGCGTGGCGGTCTCAATGGCCCGCGCGCGGGCGCGCATGTTTTGCGCGGCAGTGTGATCGCAGGGCTGATTGATGAGCTACCGATCCTCTGCGTGCTCGGCACACAACTCGCAGGCGGGTTGACGATTCGCGATGCGGGCGAGTTACGCGTGAAGGAGACGGATCGCATCCGGGCGATGACGCTGAACTTGCGCGCACTTGGCGCGGAGGTCGAAGAGTATGAGGACGGCCTCAGCATTGCGGGCCCCGTGCAACTTACGGGTGCGCGACTCGACGCGCACGGCGATCATCGCATCGCCATGGCCTGCGCCGTCGCCGCGCTCATCGCGCACGGCGAGTCGGAGATCGCGGGCGCGGACTGCGTCGCCGTCTCCTTTCCCGAATTTTTCACGCTGCTGGCCACGGTGGTGGAAAGCTGATGTCAACCCGCACACCACACATCATCATCACCGGCTTCATGGCTGCGGGCAAGACGACGGTCGCGCGTGCGCTAGCCGCACAACTCGACTGCGCGTGGCTTGACCTTGATGAGTTCATCGCCGCGCGCGAGGGGCGCAGCATCCCGGCGATCATTACCACCGACGGCGAAGCGCGCTTCCGCGAGATCGAAACGGAACTGCTCGGCGCAGCCCTCGCCACAGACGCGCGCATCATCGCGCTCGGCGGCGGCACGTGGACGCTCGCGCGCAACCGCGCGTTGCTCACACAGCACAAGACGGTCGTCATCTGGCTCGACGCGCCGTTTGAGTTATGCTGGCAGCGCATCAACGGCGACGCCGCCGCGCGCCCGCTCGCGCCCGACCGCGCGCAGGCCCGCGCACGCTACGAAGAGCGGCACGCAACATATCAACTCGCCGCGCACCACATCCGCGTCCATGCGGCACAAAGCGCGGCCCAGATCGCGACGGAGATTTTGACGAGACTCGAATCAGAGTTGAGTATGGATTAGGGGGAGTCAATCATGGCCAAAGAACAGACGGACGCGCAAGCGCTCAAAGTCGCCAAGACACTCAAGCACGCGGACAACTGGAAGCATCTCGCGCGTTGGCACGGAGATGGTTATTACGAACTGCGCACGGAGGACATCGGCGATGTGCCCGTGCGTCTCTTCCTCACGCCGACGCTGCTCAATGAAGCGGAAGATATTCTTTACCGGCAGATCGTCAACGCCACGCGCTTCCCCGGCGTGCGCCTCGTCGTCATCACGCCCGACACGCATTACGGCTACGGCGTGCCCGTCGGCTGCGTGCTGATCACCGACCAAGCGAACGGCGCGGTCGCGATGGGGCCCGTGGGCTACGACATCGGCTGCTTTAGGGCCGACACGCTCGTGCCGACAGTTGATGGCCGTTCATATCCGATTGGTGAGTTGGCCGAGCGCGGCGAAGAGATTTTTATTTACTCCATCTCCGCCGCACAGAAGATCGTCGTCGCCAAAGCGACTGCGCGAAAAACACGCTCCAACGCGCCGCTCGTTAATGTGACGCTGGACAACGGCAGAGAGATTTGCTGTACGCCGGATCACGAGTTCATGCTGCGCGACGGGACGTACCGGCAAGCGTGCGACCTTACGCCCAACACTTCCTTGATGCCTTTCTATTCACGCCGCGACAAGGATGGCTATACAACTGTCAGGCATCCGAAGACTGCGACTGAACAGCGCGTTCACTGGGTCTTGGCTCGCTGCGGATTGCTCGGAGAGATTCCCGCGTTTGCCGGACAGCAGACGATTATTCATCACAAGAATTTCGTTCCTGCCGACAATCGCCCCGAGAATCTTGTCTTCATGGGTGATAGGGATCACATGAGCTACCACAAGTCTATTGTGGAGCGAAATACACACTTTCACTCGGCAGAGTTTGAGTCGAGACGCAAACAAGCGATAGCTGATAAGGCGCAGACAGAAGCTGGACACGCCTACTTCGCAGCGCGTGGCACGAAGAACATCCTCGCTTACATGACGAACAAACAAGCTCACTTCAAAGCATCAGTCGCAGGCAATGGGAAGCGGGGCAAGCAATATTTACAGACTTACAACGTCAGCGAACAGGGGCAGCGTAAATCGTCTGAGGTTGCCCACCTGCAACACACTTGCGAAACGTGCGGTGAGATTGTGATCGGTGGCTTCGGCATTCACAATCACCGTCGCTGGCGTCACGGTTACAACCACAAGGTTGTCGCCGTTGAGCAGATAGAACGGCGCGAAGATGTGTACTGTTTAACTGTGCCGGAGTATGGCAACTTCGCGCTTGATGCGGGTGTGTTTGTGCATAACTGCGGGATGATGTCGGCGCGCTCGGAGGTTGAGGCGGAGCAGGCAACGCCGGAGCGGCGCTTGCAGTTCAACCGCGCGGTGATGGAGCGGGTGAACATGGGCGCGGGTGGGAAGAGTGTGAGGCTCGGCGAGTTGTCGAAGCCGGAGTTCAATAATCTGGTGCGCGGCGGCGCGGAGTATTACGTCGAGCGTTACGGGGCGACGTTTGATCGGAGTCGGGCGGAGCGGCATCGCATTCCGGTGGATGATAGTTGGGAGATTCCTTGGGGCGGCACGGGGCGACCCGAACGGGGCTTGCATCAGTTGGGCAGCCTCGGCGGTGGCAATCACTTCATCGAGTTGCAACGCTCCGAACAGACGGGCGCGCTCTTCGTGCAGGTGCATACAGGTAGTCGCGGCTTCGGGCACGGGTTGGCGACGAACTATTTCGAGTTGGCGCGCAGTGAACGGCCCGCACAGATCACGGATATTGATCTCGGCTACTTCATGCCGGAGTCGAAGCATCATCGCGACTACTTGAACGCGGTCGCGGCGGGCGGCAACTATGCGATCTTGAATCGGTTGATCATCTTCGAGCAGGTGGCGGAAGCGTTTCGCGCGACGTTCGGCGCGGAGCTTGAGTTGATCTACGAGATCAGTCACAACCTAGTGCAGCACGAGCAGCATCCGGAGTGGGGCGACGTGTGGGTACATCGCAAGGGCGCGACGCGCGCGTTTCCGGCGGGGCATGCTGCGCTCGCGGACACGGTCTGGGCCGAGACAGGGCATCCGGTTTTGATCCCCGGCAGCAACAAGGATTGGAGTTATATTCTGCGGCCGTTGGCCGGCGCTGAGCGCAGCGGTTATTCGGTCAATCACGGCGCGGGGCGGCGTATGTCGCGCTCGGCGGCCATGCGCACGCTCTCGCAGCGCACGATTGATGACGAGTACAAAGCGGCCGGAATCGTCGTCAACACGAACGGGCGCGTGCCGCTCGATGAGGCCGCGCCCTGCTACAAATCGGCGGAAGAGGTGGTGCGCGCCGTCGTCGAAGCGGGCCTCGCGGAGATCGAGCATCGGCTCTGGCCGCTCGCGTCGCTCAAGGGCGCGGACGAGCGAAAGACGCGCAAGAAACAGAAGGCGGGTAAGCAGGCGCGCGGGCATTACTAAACTCGCCGTTGTGTGCTGGCGGTGGAGCAGCTCAACTCAGAGGGCACAGAGAAAAGCGATCTCAAATCTCAAATCTCAGATTTCAAATCCCCCAATCTCCAAATCTCAAATCTCAAACCTGCGATCAGCGCTGCACAGTGTCTCTGTGTCCGCTGTGTTGCTGTGCCATCTATAGCTTTCCGAAATGATTTGTGGTTTTCAAGCTTTGCTTTATTC
>JANMAD010000512.1:0-19238 GCA_031359515.1 Acidobacteriota bacterium
GGGGATAAACCCATCGCGCAATTTCACGCGATCAACGACCAGCACATCGTCGGCGCAAGCCGCCAACTCAACGACTTGCTTGCCCGGCTTGCCGACCGCGACCGTGATCCGCGCAGCGGGGAAGCGTGCGCGGATGGCGTGCAGCGCAGGCAGGCTCAGCACCACATCGCCGAGTTGGCCGAAATCGATCACGAGGATGTTGCGCGGGTCGAAATTCATCACGTAGATTCTAAAGGCAAAGAGGCTAACGACGAAAACACGCGCCCGGTTTCAACTTGACCACGGCGCAAGCCGCGCGCCGCCGGGCGGCCCCATTGCTCACTTGCCCGGCGTTGCCTGCGCATTACCATCAGCAGCTTTACCGGCCTCACTAGCGGCGGTGCTGCCGGCCTCTTTAGCGTTTGTGCTACCGGCCTCATCATCGTCGTTAGATGACTCGCGGCTTTCTTTGAGCGTCACTTTGAGCAACGGCTGTTGCGCACTGCCGGCGGCGAGTATGTCTCTGACGGCTTGCAGGGCGAGCTGTTCGAAGTCGGCGGCCGGCGCGGCGTCGCCTTCGACTTTCAGTTTAACTTTCAAGATGATCGATTTACGCATCGTTGTCCTTCGCCTCGCAACTTCAATTACCAAATTTGTCGAGCGACATCCATTGCCCTTGCTGCTGCACTTCGATCTGCATGACCGGATGTATCTCCCAGATAGTCGCGCGCGTCTTGCCGATCTGATCGGGATGCTCCGGATCGAGCATCAGCCAGCCGCTAATACGCACGCGTTGATCTTTCTTCACGATCTGGCCTAATACATTCGTGCGCCACTGCGGATGATTGGCGCGCACGCGCGGCGTCACTTCGACGACGATTGATCTGCTGCGATCATCATTCGCGTTCGCCACCAGCCAGATGTGAAAGTCGCGATACCTGGCGTCGTCGCCATGACAGTTCGGCGACTCCGTGCCCTCCTGCCGCGCGCCTGCGAGATAACCTTCCACAGTGATGGGGATGCCCTGATAACGATCCACCACCGCCACGTCAACTGCCGCCCAATTGCCGCGACTCTGGCGCTCGACGCCCTGCGGCCACGTCAGCCCGGCGATAGCGTCGAACTGCACGGGCACATACTCGCCCTCGTCCACGCGATTCTTCGCGCGATTCAAATCAGCTTGCCGCTGACTGTCACCTTCGGGCGGGCAACCGTCGAACGTAATCTCGACCGGCTCCGGCTTGACGCTCACCAACGGCAGCGGCCCCGGCGGCAACGGCAGCACGCGCCCCGGCGCACGCGCTGTCACGAGCGACGTGCCCGGTGCGGGCGTTGCGGGCGCATGTCGCCGCGCCACGAAGCGCAGCAGCAGTATCAGCGCGACGATCACTAGGCAGACGACGATGACGACTCTAATGAGTGATTGGTTCGACTGATTCGGCATAAGAAAAAACCTTAACACGGGCGAGACTACTGCCGGGAGCGCGGGCATCCTGCCCGCCAACGAGCCGACAGGCGAGTCCCATGGTTCGCGCTCACGCGCTCAATGCGGGCAAGATGCCCGCGCTCCCGGCAAAGCGCATTTGCCTACATCCGGCGCTTAACTCTCGCGCAGATCGCGCCCGCTCATCTCAATGGGTTGCTTGATGCCGAGCAGTCCGAGCATCGTCGGGGCTACGTCTTCGAGCGCGCCGCCCGCGCGCAACTTGAGTCCGCGCGCGTCGTTGTCAACGAGCAGGAAGGGAATCGGGTTGGTCGTGTGCGCCGTGTGCGGCTGGCCCGTTTGGGGATCGATCATCTGTTCGCAGTTGCCATGATCGGCCGTAATTAGAGCGCGCCCGCGCGCTGTCTTCAACCCCTTCGTGATCCAGCCGAGACACGTGTCCACGTATTGCACGGCCTCAATCGTCTTGGCTAGATTGCCCGTGTGCCCGACCATGTCCGGGTTAGCGAAGTTGATGATGTACGCATCCGTTTCGTTCGCTTCGAGGGCGCGCAGAATTTTATCGGTGAGTTTGAAGGCGGACATCTCCGGCGCGAGATCGTAGGTCGCCACTTGCGGCGACGGCACGAGCAGACGCTTCTCGTGCGGGAACTCGACCTCCTGCCCGCCGTTGAAGAAGTAGGTGACGTGCGCGTACTTCTCGGTCTCGGCCATGCGGTAGTTGCGCACGCCTAAGCCGCCGAAGATTTCGCCGATGACGTGGCGCGGCTGAGTGGGCGGAAAGGCGACGGGTAGCGGATAGGTCTTATCGTAAACGGCGAAGCAGACGAAGTGTGTGTGCGGCCGATTCGGCACAGGGAAATCGTCGAAGCCGGGCACGGCCAGCGCGCTCGTGATCTCGCGTGCGCGGTCGGCGCGGAAGTTGAAGAAGATGACCGAGTCGCCGTCCGCAATCGTCGCCAACGGTTCGCCCGTCGCGCGCGTGACGATGATTGGCTCGACAAACTCATCAGTCACGCCGCGTTCGTAAGAAGCCTTGATCGCCGCGACCGGATCGCTCGTGCGCTCGCCCGCGCCATGCACGAGCAACTTGTACGCGCGCTCGATGCGCTCCCAACGCTTGTCGCGATCCATCGCGTAATAACGCCCACACACCGACGCGATCTCGCCGCAATCGATCTCGCGACACTTGGCTTGCATGGCCGCGACGTAACGGTCAGCGGACGAAGGCGGCGTGTCGCGCCCGTCGAGAAAGCAGTGGACATAGACTCTGCGCAGCCCGCGCTCGTGCGCCAGCTTGAGCAGCGCGTAAGCATGCTCTTGCGATGAATGGACGAGACCGTCCGAGACCAGCCCCATGATGTGCAACGCGCGTTCGTGTTTGACGGCGCTATCGAGCGCGGCGTTGAGCGCAAGGTTCTGTGCGAAGTCGCCGGTTTTGACTTCATAGTTGATGCGCTCAAGGTCTGTGCGCACGATGCGCCCCGCGCCCATGCACAGATGTCCGACGTTCGAGTTGCCCATCACGCCCGCCGGCAAGCCCACACACTCGCCCGACGCCTCGATCAGCGTGTGCGGATATTTTTCCAGCAACTCGTCGTAGTAAGGCATCGCGGCGAGCGCGACCGCGTTGCCCTCACGCACAGGGCTATAGCCGAAGCCGTCGAGGACGATGAGCGCGAGCGGCCCTGTCTGAGAGGTCAAAACATGTCTCCTTGAAGTTGACGCGTGGACTCCGCCAAGTCAACGCAGTTGCGACCCGCCACCAGCCTGCGCGAGCATGTCGGGCGTAGCTTGATAGCGCGCTTTACAGTTGGGGCACTGCGCGATGCGCTTGATGCCGCTGATCGGGATGACGGGAATGACGAAGAAGATGGTGACGAAATTCATCCCCTTCTTGAGCACGAAATGGGCGACCGTGCCGCACCGGCCGCAACGCATCTGCTCCGCCATCAGTTCCGATCCCCAGACGAAAAAATGTGTGCCGATGATGAAGAACATGACCCTTGCTCCTTGTCATTAAAAAGACGTGATTGACTAACGTTTCGCGGCCCGCGCTTTCTTCGTCGCGCTGCTGCGCTTGCTCGTCGGCGCGGTTTGCTGCGTTGCTGTTTGTGCGAGTTGATAGAACGCGGCGCGGCCGGGAAAGCGCGCCGCGCCGCGCAGGTCTGCTTCGATGCGCAGGAGTTGATTGTACTTGGCGATGCGGTCGGTGCGCGAGAGCGAGCCGGTCTTGATCTGCCCGGCGTTGGTGGCCACGGCGAGGTCGGCGATGAACGTGTCTTCGGTCTCGCCGGAGCGATGCGAGATGATGGCGGTGCGGCGATGCGTGCGCGCCAGTTCGATGCAGTCGAGCGTCTCGGTCAGCGTGCCGATCTGATTGACCTTGATCAGAATCGAGTTGGCGACGCCGAGCGCGATCCCCTTGCGCAAAAATTCCGTGTTCGTGACGAACAGATCATCGCCGACGAGTTGAATGCGTGCGCCGACGGCATCCGTCATCGTCTTCCACCCGGCCCAGTCGTTCTCCGCCATGCCGTCTTCAATCGAGATGATTGGATACTGCTCGACCCACGACTGCCAGTAAGCCACCATCTCGTCGCTCGACAGTTTGCGCCCGTCGGACTTTTTGAAGATGTAGTGCTGGCCATCATAAAACTCGCTCGCCGCCGGATCGAGCGCAAGCATGACGTTCGTGCCCGCGTCGTAACCAGCCTGCGTGACGGCTTCGAGGATCGTCTCGACCGCTTCCTCGTTCGATCTCAGATTCGGCGCGAAGCCGCCTTCGTCACCCACGGAAGTGGCCAGCCCGCGCTTATGCAAGACCGCTTTGAGCGCGTGGAAAATTTCCGCGCCGATGCGCAACGCGTCCGCAAAATTTCCAGCGCCGACGGGCATGACCATGAACTCTTGAAAGTCCACGTTGTTGTCGGCATGCGCGCCGCCGTTCACGATGTTCATCATCGGCACGGGCAGCGTGCGCGCGTTCGCGCCGCCGAGGTAACGATAGAGCGGCAACTCCAGATACGCGGCGGCCGCGCGGGCCGTAGCGAGCGAGACGGCGAGCAGCGCGTTTGCGCCCAACTTCGCTTTGTTCTTTGTGCCATCGAGCGCGATCAGCACGGCATCAACTTCCGCCTGATCGAGCGCATCCAACTCTTCGAGTTGCGGCGCGATGATCTCATTCACATTTTGCACGGCGCGCAACACGCCCTTGCCCGCGTAGCGGCGTTTGTCGCCATCCCTTAACTCAACCGCTTCATGCTCGCCGGTGGACGCGCCCGAAGGCACGGCCGCGCGCCCCACTTCGCCGCTCACCAGCACGACTTCCGCTTCGACCGTCGGATTGCCGCGCGAGTCCAATATCTCGCGCGCCTGAACTGATTCGATCAGACTCATAGTTGTCGCCTCGCCGCACTCCGCTAAATTGATTTTGCTTGCGGAGAGAATCTATCTCATATTCAGCGCGTGCGCGTCAAAAAGATATGCGGGCGCGCCCGTCGCGCGCTTCTTTGTCCGCCCGCGTTACGCGCGCATTGCATCTGTCCGCCTGCGCCCGCAAAATAGAGCGCGGTGGCCGAATATAGCGGCAAGCTATGCGCCGCTCGGCGCGCATCTGACTTGCGCGGAATAAAGTTTGCTGCGCCTGCTTATGTGCGCATCAAGGGTATGAACATGAGACGATCCGGGTTGAGACGCAAGCCAAAATTATTAGTCGGCGGGTTGGCGCTCGCGTTGCTCTGTGCGCTTGCCGCACCGTCCGTCCGCGTCCTCGTCGCGCCCGCCCGCGCGCAAGGCACGACCGCGCAACAGCCGCCGGCCGTTAGTCCCGCGCCGCCCGCGCAGGATGATGATGTCGAGCGCGTCGAGACCGATCTCGTCAACGTCCTCTTCAATGCGGTGGACAAGCACCGCAGCTTCGTGACGACGCTCAAGGCTGACGACGTACGCGTCTTCGAGGACAACGCGCCGCAGCAGTTCACCATCTTCGAGCGCGAGACCGAACTGCCGCTCGCGCTCGCCATCCTGATCGACGTGAGCAGTTCGCAGGACGAGACGCTGCCCTATGAACAGACGGCCGCGCGGGCCTTCGTCAATTCCATCGTCCGCCCCGACCGCGATACCGCCGCCATCGTCTCCTTCACGGGCACAGCCACCGTCGAACAGGAACCGACCGGCGACCACGCGGCCCTTGAGCGGGCCATCAACCGCGTGCAGATCGTGCCGCCCTCGCCTAAGGACGAGCGGTTCGAGTACGAGCAAGCGGAGCAGGCGGAGGTCGTCCCGGCCGAAATCGAGGCGACAGGCTTGCCCGGCTCGACCGCTCTTTGGGACGCCATCTGGGCGACCAGCAATGAACTGCTGACCCAGACCGCGCCGCGTGCGCGCCGCGCCATCATCCTCTTGACCGACGGCGACGACACGACCAGTCGTATCCGCCGCGAAGACGCCGTGACGGCCGCCGTCAAAGCCAACGCGATCATTTATGCCATCGGCGTCGAGCCGGTCTGCGATTGTCCGTTCGAGAAAAAGGCTTTGCGCAAAGTGGCGGAGGAGACGGGCGGGCGCGCTTTCTTCCCCACCGACACGATTGCGCTGAACGCCGCCTTCGCGCAGATTCAACAGGAGCTACGCACGCAATACCTCGTCGCCTACGTGCCGACGAACAAGGCGCACGATGGCTCGTACCGGCGCATACGCATTGAACTGGTCAACCCCGAATTGAAGAGACAGCAAGGCGTGCGGCTCACCTACCGCGAAGGCTACTTCGCCAAGCGGCCGGGCAACTCCGCCCCCACGCGCCGCCCGACCACCAAACGCCTGGCGCGCCCGCCGCGTCCACCGCGCCGGCCGCGCAAGCCTTAAACGGGCGGCGCGAGCAAGCGGCCAGATCAGGGGCAGCGGCAATTTTCCGCCGCATGCAATTACGCGTGCGTGTTAATATCTCCCGCGTAACATCCTCCTCCACAATTTACGCCCCCGCGCATTT
The DNA here is from genome assembly GCA_031359515.1 of Acidobacteriota bacterium. Taxonomy (GTDB): domain Bacteria; phylum Acidobacteriota; class Blastocatellia; order Pyrinomonadales; family Pyrinomonadaceae; genus QHXQ01. The sequence continues at coordinate 6,414 of JANMAD010000512.1, forward strand.
ATACAAACGAGAAAGGTTTGGGTATAGGGCTATGAACGAATTCTTTCGCAAGTTCGCTAACAAGACATCGGAGTTGACCGGCACGGCGTGGGCGTTTATCGTCGCCTTCCTGGTCATCATCATCTGGGCCACAACCGGCCCCGTGTTCCACTATTCGGACACGTGGCAGTTGGTCATCAACACCGGCACAACGATCATCACCTTTCTGATGGTCTTCCTAATCCAGAACACGCAGAACCGCGACGCCAAAGCGATCCATCTCAAACTCGACGAGTTGGTGCGCGCCACGCAGGGCGCACGCAACACGATGATCAATCTGGATAAGATGTCGGACGCGCAGTTGAAGGAGTTGCAGGAGGAGTACAAGCGCATCTGTGAAGTGGGCGACTCGGAGGAAGACAACCAAGTGCATCCGATAGACAAGGTGATGGGGGAGGCCGTGGAAGCCGAGCAGGACAAACGTGAGCAGCAGGCGACGGCCGAGCAGACAGCGCCGGCCGCGAAGTAGGGCCACAGCCGGTTGCGCGGCGCATTCCTGCCCCGCCCGTGCGTCGGTTTATACTGCCGCGCGTTCGTTCTGATCTGCGGCGCACTCAAGCGCACACCGCAATATGGGTTGCGTGGTCGTTGCGCTCTCAGCCCGGTTCAGTCGGTAGAAATATTGTTTGATGGAAGGACATTCCAGCCGTGTTGCGTAAACTTGCCCTGCTACTCCTCTGTGTTGTTGCCCTTGCGCCGTTTGCGCGGGCGCAATCGAAGACGAATCCAAGCGATAAATTTCGCCAGTTGGAAGAGATTTTGCCGACGCCGAACGAGCAGCGCGCCGCGTCGGGTGCGCCCGGTCGCGCCTACTGGCAGCAGCGCGCCGACTATGGGATCAAAGTCGAGTTGGACGACGTGAATCACACCATCACGGGCGCGGAGACTGTCACCTATCACAACAACTCGCCCGACACTTTGCAGTACGTCTGGCTGCAACTCGATCAAAACATCTGGGCCAAAAACTCCGCGAGTTACACGACGCAGACGGCGCCCACGCTCGACCGCGTGCCTTTCTCGACGATTGACAACATGCTTGCGCGCCGCGACTTCGACGGCGGCGACAAGATAACGGCTGTGCTGGATGCGAAAGGCGCACCGCTCCATTACATCATCGTGGACACGATGATGCGCATCGATCTGCCCGCGCCGCTCGCGTCGGGTCAGACCGTCACCTTCTCCGTTGATTGGCATTACAACATCAACGATGCGCGCAAGGTCGGCGGGCGCACGGGCTACGAGTTCTTTCCGGCTGACGGCAATTATATCTACGAGATCGCGCAATGGTTTCCGCGCATGGCCGCGTACAACGACGTGTCGGGCTGGCAGCACAAACAATTCTTAGGCGCGGGCGAGTTCACGCTTGAGTTCGGCAACTATCGCGTCGCGATCACCGCGCCCGACGACCACATTGTCGCCGCGACCGGCGTGCTGCAAAACCCGCAGGATGTGCTAAGCGCGACAGAGCGGCAGCGGTTGGCAGAAGCGCGCACGGCCAAACAACCGACGTTGATCGTCACGCCCGATGAAGCGCGGGCGAACGAGAGTCACAAGCCGGCGGGCAAGAAGACCTGGGTCTTCGCGGCCGAGAACGTGCGCGATTTCGCGTTCGCGTCGTCGCGCAAATTTATCTGGGACGCGCAAGGCCACGATGTCGCGGGCAATCGCGTCATGGCGATGTCCTTCTATCCGAAGGAAGGGAATCCGCTCTGGGAACGTTATTCGACGCAGGCCATCATCCACACGCTGAACGTCTATTCGCGTTACTCGTTCAATTATCCGTACCCCATCGCGCAATCAATCAACGGCCCCGTGGGCGGCATGGAGTACCCGATGATCTGCTTCAACGGGCCGCGCCCTTTGCCCGACGGCACGTATCCGGCGAGCGCAAAGTACGGTCTCATCTCCGTCGTCATACACGAGGTCGGGCACAACTATTTTCCGATGACGGTCAACTCGGACGAGCGGCAGTGGACATGGATGGACGAGGGGCTGAACACGTTCCTGCAATACTTGGCCGAGCAGGAGTGGGAGACGGGCTATCCATCGCAACGCGGCGAGCCGAAGAACATCACCGCTTACATGGCGAGCGCGAATCAAGTGCCGATCATGACCAACTCCGATTCGCTCTTGCAGTTCGGCAACAACGGCTACTCGAAGCCCGCGACCGCGCTGAACGTCTTACGTGAGACCGTCTTGGGCCGCGAGCTATTTGATTATGCGTTCAAGCAATATGCGCAGCGTTGGAAGTTCAAACGGCCGATGCCGGCCGATTTCTTCCGCACGATGGAAGACGCTTCGGGCGTAGACCTCGACTGGTTCTGGCGCGGCTGGTTCTACACGACTGAGCACGTGGACATCTCAATTGAGCGCGTGCGCCTGTTCCGCCTCGACTCGCTCGACCCCGACGTGGAAAAAACTGAGCAGCGCGCCGAGCGCGCCGCGCAACCCGAAACGCTCTCGCAGCAACGCAACAAGCCGCTCCCCAAACGCGCGGACGAGTATCCGTCCTTGCGCGATTTTTATAACGATTACGATGCGCTCGTCGTGACCGAGCAGGATCGTGAGCAGTACCAGAAATTCTTACAGACGCTGACCGAACGTGAGCGGCAGTTGTTGAAACTCGGCATGAATTTTTACGTCGTCGATCTGAAAAACATCGGCGGGCTGGTGATGCCGGTCATCTTGCAGATCGAGTATGCGGACGGCACGCAGGAAGAGTTGCGCATTCCGGCCGAAATCTGGCGGCTGAACAATTTTGAAGTCTCGAAACTCATCATGACGCCGAAAGAGGTGCGCGCTATCACGCTCGACCCGCACTTAGAGACGGCCGACGTGGACATGGCGAACAATTCGTTCCCGCGTCGCCCCGTCAAATCGCGCTTCCAACTCTTCAAGGACGCGCAGACGCCGACCAACCCGATGCAGCAACTTGAGCGCAAGCAAGCGCCCGCAAAGCCGAGCAACCCGTGAGTGGGAATGTGAAATTTGGCAATCTATGCGAAGGAGTTTGAGATTTGAAATTTGAAATTTCAACTTTGCGATTGCTGCTGAGTCTGTTCGTGCTGGCGACGCTATGCTCGTCTGTCGTGCCGCCCGCGTCGGCGCACAAGTTTCACACGAGCTTTGCCGAGGCGGACTACAACGCCGCCGAACAATCTTTGCAGATCACGCTACGCACGTTCCCCGACGATCTCGAAAAAATCTTGAGCCGGCGCGCGGGCAAACCCGTCAGCCTCGACGACAAGAAAGCGGCGGCGCAGCAGACGTTCGCGTACCTGCAAGAAGTTTTTCAGTTGCAGGACGCGAACGGCCAGCCGGTTAAACTCGCGTGGGTCGGGATGGAGGCGGGCGTGGACAACGCCTGGCTCTACTTCGAGGCGAAGCTGCCGGCGGGTGTCGCGCGCACGCGCATCAGCGACCGCTGGCTCGGCGATCTCTACGACGATCAGATCAATCTCGTCAACATCAAATACGGCGACAAAAAACTCGAGCTCACCTTCGACCGCCGCGCGGGCTTCCAGACCATCGCCGCCGAATGAGCCGCGCGATGTTGTCATGCCAAATGGCAGATTAAAATAAGATCGGCTGGTGCTGGGAGCGCAGGCAGCTTGCCTGCCATGAGCGCGCCAGCGCGAACCTTATTATGTTGTGCAATTGGGTATGGCTTAGCTTGCGCCGGTGCGGCCCGCGAGGTTGGCGACGAGAGTGATGAGTTCGGCGTCTTTGATGGGCTTGGGCAGGTGCGTCTGGAAGCCGGCGCGTAGGGCGCGCATGCGATCTTCAGCGCGGGCGTAGGCGGTGATGGCGGCGGCCGGTGTGCGCCCGCCGCGTTCGGGTGGCAGTTGGCGAACTTTCGTGATCAGCGCGTAGCCGTCTTCTTCGGGCATGCCGATGTCGGCTAAGAGCGCGTCGGGCCGTTCGTGCTCGATGAGCGCGAGCGCTTCGGCGGCCGATGCTGCGGTCAACACCTGCGCGCCGCACTCCGTGAGCGTTATGGCGAACAACTCGCGCGCGTCCGCTTCGTCGTCCACCACCAGCACACGCACACCCGCCAGTTCCGTCCCACATTCAAACTCAGTAGCGCTCAGCAGCGCAGGTGACGTGCGCGCCGGTGCGGCAACTTCAACCGGTGCGGCCTGCGGCGCAAGCAGCGGCAGACTGACCGTGAAGGTTGCGCCGCGCCCCGTGCCTTCGCTGGCCACCGCAATCGTGCCGCCGTGCAGTTCGACCAACTGGCGCGCGATGGCGAGACCTAACCCTAGACCGCCGTGTGCGCGGGTCATCTGGCCGTTGGCTTGGCGGAAGCGGTCGAAGACGTAGGGCAGAAACTCAGGTGCGATGCCCTCGCCCGTGTCCGCGACGATGATCTCAACTGTTGCGCCGGCAGGGCGCGTGCTGACCTCGACGCGCCCGCCGGTGGGCGTGAACTTGACCGCATTGTTGACGAGATTCCAGACGACTTGCTGCAAGCGGTCGGCATCGGCCGAGACGTGCGCCGCCTGTGGATCGAGCGTGGTGTGCAGGGTGATGCTTTTGGCCAAGGCGGCGGGCCGCGCCGCATCGAGCGCCGCGCCGATGACGGCGGCAAACTCGACGGCGCGCACGTCGAGTCGCAGTTTGCCGCTGATGATGCGCGACACGTCGAGCAAGTCTTCGACGAGATGTAGTTGCGCTTGCCCGTTGCGGTCAATGACTTCGAGCGCGTGCGCGGTCGCCTCCTCGTCCAGTCGGCCCCGGCGCATGAACTGTGTCCAACCGAGAATAGCCGTCAAGGGTGTGCGCAGTTCGTGCGAGACAGTGGCGAGAAACTCGTCCTTCAGACGGTTGTTGGCCTCGGCTTGCTGGCGCGCGTTCTGCTCGCGGGCCAACAACTGTTCGCGCTCCGCCTGTGCGACGGCCAACTCGTGCAAGTGGTCGCGCACCTCATACTGCCGTTGGCGGGCGCGCAACGCGGACTTCAACACGCTGACGAGCGTGACGACGCGCACGGGCCGTTCGATCAGCGTGACGTTGCCGAGTTCGCTCAGCGCGTTGAGTGCGGTGCGCGTGTCCGGCGCGCCGTTGCTGCTGCCGTTGCTCGTCAGCACGATGAGCGGCAGATCAGACCACGCGGGTTGCGCGGCGAGTGTCGTCGTCAGCAAATGCGCGCCGTCGCTGGTGATCGCCTCTTTCGTGATGCAGGCCGCGCCCGCGCCCCACGCGATCTCGCGACAGAGATCAGCAAGCCCGGCGCACGCCTCGGCCGCGAGACCATGCTCGGCGAGCGCGGCGCACGTCAGTTGCGCGTCGCGGCCGACGGGCGCGATGACTAGCACGCGCGTCTCCGAGTTGTTGGCGTTAGCTGTTGTCATCTGCCGCGTCGCCCTTGCGCCCTTTGCTTTTCTTCGTGAGCAGCGTGTCGGGCAGGCCCATGAACACGGGCACGCCGGTCAGCACGCCATGAAACTCGGCGAGCGGCCGGCCAATGTCTATGCCGTGCGCCGACATGTGTATCTCGCGGATCGTGCGCTCGTGATTGCCGGTGCGCTTCTTGACGACAGAGATGGCATTGCGCACCGCGCCCGCCGCCTCGAAGTAGCGGAACAGCAGCACCGTGTCGGCCAAGTAGCTCACGTCAATCGGCGTGGTCATGGCCGATCCCATAAAGCCGTGCTGCGCCGTGACGAGCAAGGTGACGACACCCTGCTGATTGAGATAGCTCAACAACTCGTGCATCTGCACGATCAGGTGGCGCTCCTCCGGCATCGCTTGCAGATAGCCGTTGAGACTGTCGATCACCACGACGCGCGCCCCGTCATGCGTGACCGCGCGGCTGACCGTATGCGCAAATTCACCCGGCGACAACTTGACCGGGTCGATCTGCTGGAGCTTGATGCGCCCGGCTTCAACATGGCTTTGCATCTTGATGCCGAGACCGGCGGCGCGGGCCATATATGTGCTGCGCCCTTCGTCAAACATGTAGACGGCGGCGGCCTCGCCGCGCGCGGCCGCGGTGGCGATACACTGCGCCGCGACCGACGATTTGCCCGACCCGGCCGGCCCCATCAAGAGCATGCTCGTGCCGCGATCCAGGCCACCGCCGAGGAGCGTGTCCAGACCCACAATCCCGCTCGGCGCTGGCTCACGCGGGAACGCTTCGTGATGCTCGGCCGCGATCAGGCGCGGGAAGACGATGTTGCCGCCCGTCTCGATCTTGAAATCATGGAAGCCGCCGCGATAGCGCGTGCCGCGCAACTTGCACACGCGCAAGGTGCGCCGCTCCGTGCCGAAGGATTGCGCGATTTGCTCAAGCGAGATGACGCCGTGCGCGATGGAATGCACCTGCAAGTCGGTTTCCTGCATCGTTTTGTCGTCGAGCAGTAGCGCGGTGCAACGCCGCCCGGCGAAGTATTGTTTGAGCGCGATGATCTGGCGGCGGTAGCGCAACGCATCGCCCGCCAGTAGGCGCATCTCCGAGAGCGAGTCGAAGACCACGCGGCGCGGGTTGATGCGCTCCACCTCGGCCAGCACCGCGCCGGTCGTGTCGTTCAACTCGATCTCTGATGGATGGAAGATCGTGTACTGCGATTCGGGCCGCAGGCTCTCCTCCAGCGGCGTCAACTCGAAGATGGTGATGCCGTCGAGCGTCCAACCATGCGAACCGGCGTTGGCGCGCAACTCGTCCTCCGTCTCGGAGAGCGTGATGTACAGCGCCGCCTCGCCCAATCGCGCGCCTTCCATCAGGAATTGCAGGGCAAGCGTCGTCTTGCCCGTGCCGGGGTCGCCCTCGATCAGATAGAGCCGGTTGGCCGGAAAACCGCCGCCCAACACATCGTCCAGCCCCGTGATGCCCGTCTGCATCCGCTCGGCGGCCTCTTCGGCGCGTGCGGCCTGCTCTGTTTGTTCACTATCCATAGCTCTCCCGCTATCGCTGCTGAAACATTCCGCCTGCGCTTGTCCTGCGTGCGAGGCAGTTATGGAAGAGATTATTTGCCCCTCAAGATAGCAGAGTGCGGTAAGCAGACGTCAGCAATTATTCCGCTGCTGGTAGGTTAACGCTGTCGCACGGCGGTCGGTCCGCGCGCCAGCATTTTAAATTCGATGCGCTATGAAAGCACGCACCAAATATCTTACCCTTCGCGTACCCGCACACACAAGGTTTCGTCAACATCTCGCAACAGGTGGAAGTGGAAGTAGCCCAGAGTGGCGTGCGCGAAGGACTCTGGTTGGTCAATGCTCAACCGATGGGCGCGTTGGTGTTCCAGATGTCGAGGTGCAATCTCCACGTGCCGTCTTCACGTTTCCAGACGACCAGATACTTGCCCACATCCGTGACGGTTGAGCCATCGGGCAGCGGGATGATGAAACTGTAGCGTCCCAACTCGCAGGCGATGTCTGCGCGCTCTTCAGCGACCTCGACGGTCTCAAGCCGCGGTTGCTGGAGCTTGAGGCGCACCATCCCTTGCCAGAAACTCTTGATCGCCTGCGTGCCCGCGAGCATCGGTTGATTAGGCGGCAGCAGGCGCGCGTCCGCGGTGTAGAGCGCGGCAATCGCGTCGGCGTCGCCTTGCGCGAGTGCGCGCACGAATGTCTCGTTGTTAGCCTCAATCGCACTGCGCGTATCTGTGGTCATAGTCGTGTGCCTCCGGTTTTGTCTCACTAACAGATTGTGCGAACAAATTTCAGTCAGCGCGCCGCAGCCCGTCGCTGAGCAGGCGCACGCCCAGCACGAAGATGAAGATGGCGACGGCGGGTGTCAAGAGGAGGAACGGCTGCGCGGCGAGTTGGGTGAGATTGCCCGCGTCTTGCAGCATGTTGCCCCAACTCGCTTCCGGTTCTTGCACGCCGACACCGAGATACGAGAGTACCGTCTCGGCGAGCAGGAACGCGGGCAGCATGAGCGAGATTTGCACGACGAGCGGGCGCGCGGCGTTTGGCAAGATGTGCCGCACGAGTATGCGCGTGCGCGTCAAGCCCAGCCCGACGGCCGCCAGCACGAACTCGCGTTGCCGGAGCGCCAGCACCAGTCCGCGCGTGACGCGCGCCGGCTCGGCCCAGCCGATGGCGATGAAGATGGTGATGAGAAACAGCGCCGCCCGCGTGGGCGGGAGCGTGACGGGCAGCGCAGCCCGCGCGGCGAGGATCAAGACCAATTCAGGCAGCGCCATCATCGCGTCGGCCGCGCGCATCAAGAGCGCGTCCACTGTGCGCCCGGCATAGCCGGCCACGCAACCGAGCAGTATGCCGAGCGCGCCCGCGAGCAATGTGCCTAGGGGGCCGACCAACAGCGAGAAGCGCATCGCGCGTAGCAGACGCGAGCAGCGATCTCGCCCGCTTGCGTCCGTGCCGAGCAGATAAACGCGCGGCGTGGTATGCGCGCTGCCGCTCGTGAGTAAATTAGTTGACGTATCGCGCTGCACGCCGAACAGATGACGGTCTGTCGCGAACAAGCCGAGCAAGCGATAGGTGTAACCATGCGGGAGAAGCGCGAGCGGAAAGGCGCGCGTCGGGTCTTCAGCGTAGGTGCGCGCGAGCGGATCGACGAGCCGGAGTTGATAGATGAACGGGCGCGCGTGCCAGTGGCCCATTGCATCGCGGAAGTGGAGCGCGGTCGGCGGCGCGGACTCTGCGCCGCGTGTCAGTTCACGATGATCGTAGGGCGCAAGGAAGTCTGCACAGACAGCGACGAGATAAAACAATGCCACGATGGTCAGACCCACGAGCAAGCGTGCGCGTCGCCGCAGCCAACGCCGGCGCGAACTGCGCGCAACCGTCTCGCCAGCTTCGCGTGCTTGTGTCATGCGGCGTGTGCGCCTGTGGTGGTAGTGCGTATCGCGCCGTCGGTCGCGCGCAAGCGCGGATCGTTGAGCCGCAGCAGAATGTCTGCGAGCAGATTGCCCATTAGCACGGCCGTCGCTGTGACCAGCACGACGCCCATCACCAGCGGCACGTCGCGGGTGCGCACGGCCTCAACGATGAGCGCGCCGAGACCGGGCCAGCCCAATACATTCTCGACGATGATCGAGCCACCGACGACGCTGCCGAGCGAGTAACCGAAGATCGTGATGAGCGGATTAAGCGCCGCGCGCAAAGCATGACGCAAGACGACGGTGCGCTCCGGCAAACCCTTCGCCCGCGCCACACGCACGAACTCTTCATCGAGCGCCGCGCCCAGCCCCGCGCGCGTCTGCGCCAGAAAGAGCGCGATGAGCGGCATGGCCAAGACGAGCGCCGTGATGAAGACACGCATGGGGCTGAGCTCCGCCGCGCCAAGCTTGAATAGACCGGTGCGCGCCACGAGCGCCAGCGCCGCGAGCGCGAGCACGATGCGCGGCAGCGATGCGGTCAACAGCACCACCGCTTCGCACAGACGGTCGAGCCAACTGCCGCGCCGCCGGGCCGCGAGCGCGCCGAGCGAGAGCGCGACCGTCCACGCGATGGCGAGCGCGACTACGGCCAGCAAGAACGTGCGCCCGAGACGCGGCAGGATGATCGTCACGACGGGCGCGTGTAAGTTGAACGAGTAGCCCATGCGCCCGCGCACAAGTTCGGCCAGCCAGTGCAGATAGCGCACGCCGAGCGGTTGATCGAGACCATAGACGTGGCGCAACTCCACGAGCGCGCTCTGCGAGATCAGCGGATCGCCGCTCAAGCTAGTGAGCGCGTCGCCGCCCGCCGCCGCGAGCAACCAGAAGGTCAGCGCGGAGACGACGAGCAGCACGACGACGCCTTGCAGCAGGCGCGTGATGACGAGCTTCAACATGAATCGTAATTGCAGGCCGCGTTGATCTAACACTTCCGCGCGCGATGCGCCAAGCGGACTGTCTTAACCTGCGCGATCTTTCTTTGCGCTTGCGTGTGAGTGCCTATTGCCGGGAGCGCGGGCATCCCTGCCCGCTATGAGCGCTGCAAGCGCGAACAATGGACTCGCCTAAAGGCTCGTATGCGGGCAAGATGCCCGCGCTCCCGGCGGTATGCACGCACTATCCGCTATAAATCCTAGACATCTCTCGGCATACGTGATTGAATTCGGCCGACGTGCCCGCCCAACCCCGCATCGTGCGCTCACGTTTGATTGAACGTTGATAGCCGAACGGAAAACATGAACATGACATCTGTGCTGTCGCGCCGTCTCATCACTTGCTGTTTGCTCATCGTCGGATTGCTGAGCGCCTGCGGGCAACCTGCGTCGCCGCCGCCCAATAACACCGGTAGCACGCTCTCTACCGAGCGCGTGGCGGGCGTGCGCGGCGGCACGCTCACTTATCGCATCAGCGCGCCCGTCAGCACCTTCAACTATCTGATGTCCACCGACGAGCCGACCAATGTGGTCGCGTTCTACTTGATGGGCAGCCGGCTCGTCGAATTCGATCACGACAAGCAGGTTTACGTCCCTGCGCTCGCCGAGGCGTGGCAACTCGGCGCGGACGGGCGCACGGTCGAGTTGACCTTGCGCGACGGTTTGCAGTTCTCCGATGGGCAAGCCTTAACGGCCGCCGACGTGGAGTTCACCATGCGCGCCCTTTATGACAAGCGCACACACTCGCCGCTCTGGGGCGAAGGCTCGCTCGTCGGCGGCAAAGAGATCGCCGTCAGCGTGACGGACGCGCGCCACCTGCGCTTTACGTTCCCCGAACAGATCGCCGCGCCGGAAAATTATTTCTCGAACGTGAACGTCCTGCCGCGCCACGTGCTTGAGAACGATCTGACCAATGGCACGCTCAAAGACGCTTATGGCATCGCCGCCGACCCGCAAAAGATCGTCACCTGCGGCCCCTTCATCGCCGCCGCGTCCACGCCCGGCGAACGGCTCACGCTCAAACGCAACCCGCATTATTGGAAGCGCGATCAAGCGGGCACACAGTTGCCGTATCTCGATCAGATCAACGTCGAGGTCGTGCCCGACTCGAATAACGCGATCACGCGCGTGCAGCAAGGCACGGTGGACGTGATCGACCGCATCCGCCCGAGCGATGTCGTTGCGCTCAAGAGCGGCACGGGGCCGGCGCGGGCCTACGACTTGGGCCCGAGTCTGTATGCCGATGATATTTGGTTCAACCTGAAAGAAGGCGCGAATGGTGGCAAGCCCTACGTCGCGCCGGCCAAACTCGCGTGGTGGCGCGACGTGCGTTTCCGCCGCGCCGTCTCGCACGCGATTGACCGCGACAGCATCGCCACCAACACGTATCAAGGTCTCGCGTCGCCGCTCTACGGCTTCGTCGCCGGCGGCAATCGCGCGTGGGCGGCCAACGATCTGCCGCGCACCGAGTACAGTCTGGACAAAGCGCGTGCGCTCTTGACCGAAGCGGGCTTCACGACGAAGGGCAGCGCGGATGCGCCGGAGTTGTACGACGCGCAGGGCAATCGCGTCGAGTTCACCTTGATCGTGTCGGCGGAGAACGAGTTGCGCGCGAAGAGCGCGCTCGTCGTGCAGGACGATTTGCGCAAGCTAGGCATCAACGTACAGGTCGCGCCGATTGAGAACACGCAGTTGCGCAACCGCATCAATCAGACCTTCGATTACGAAGCGGTGCTGTACGGCACGTCTGCGTCCGAGCCTGACCCATCGTCATACGTAGACGTGCTGCGCAGTTCTAGCGCGGCGCATCTCTGGTCGCCAAGCGAGGCGAAGCCGGCGACCGAATGGGAAGCGCGGATCGATGAATTGGCGACGCAGCAAGCGCACGAGCCGAACGTCGAGCGCCGCCACGCCATCTTCCGCGACGTGCAGCAGATCATGGCCGAGCAACTGCCCGTCATCCCCATCGTCACGCGCCACATCGCCGTCGCCGCCAACACGCGCCTCGGCAACTATCGCCCCAGCGCGCTCCCGCCCTTCTCACTCTGGAACGCAGATGAACTTTACGTGCGACAGTGAGCTTGCTTGTTATTCAGGCGGCTATCAGTAATTGACGGTCTTACGACTCGTTGCTATAGTGTTCGCACAGTCAAGAGGTCTGACTTTCTTCGGGCCGTGGAAGCTTGGTCTTCCCTTGACTGCATTTTTTTGCCTGTGAGCGACCAATGTATCTTCTCTATGCTGATGAATCCGGTAGTGTCGGCGATCCAAAGCAACAATTCTTCGTTTTAGCGGGCTTCTGCGTATTCGAGCGACAAGGCTACTGGATTGCTAAAGAATTAGACAAAATTGCCGCTAGATTTAATCCTGCCGACCCAGCAGATGTTGAACTGCACGGTAATCCAATAAATACAGGCAAAGGAATTTTTAGGCGGTTCACCAAAGATGAGCGGGCTAAAGCGATTGAGGATTCGCTCAAAATCTTCGTAAGATCACATCCGAGCAATCGTCTGTTTGCAAGTGTCGTAAGAAAGGCAAAGGTTTCTCCGGCAGACCCCGTCGAATTTGCTTTCGAGCAGCTAGCTAGTCGGTTCGATCATTATCTAACGAGGTTACATAAAGCTAACGATACCCATCGAGGCGTGATTTTATTCGACAAGTCAACTTATGAAACGACCCTGCAATCTTTGGCAACAGACTTTAGAACAATCGGTCATAAGTGGGGGATCATTCGGAATTTTTCTGAGGTGCCATTATTCCTAGACTCAAAAGCATCGAGACTAATTCAGCTTGCAGATTTAATCGCTTATGTGATTTTCCGGTATTACGAAAGTGGGGATGATAGATTCTTTTCGATCATCAAAAATAGATTTGATTCAGAAGGCGGCATAGTTCATGGACTGTATGTGCGCGATTAGTTATTGTGCCCAGCCGCAGTTTGTCTTTTAGCAACTTTGAGTGGAGCGTCGAAGGGTGCTTCATTCCGGCGGCCGGCTGAATTCGAG